>NZ_JAVVES010000057.1:0-16309 GCF_032250955.1 Sulfuriflexus sp.
CCAATTTCCAGAAAACTATCTCTATTGCTCCAAATTCGCTATATTTTTACCCACTAATTTTTCCGAAGAGCCAAAAATATCAATGACGCAATATAGCGTCACCATGATTATACTTATAACAGTTGTACCCGACACGGAGACACAAGCTGATCACAAGCAACGACAATAAATCACCTTGTCCGGTAGCGGCGTGAATATCCTGGTTGTCAATACCGGCAGTACGTCGGTCAAGCTTGCGGTAATGTCCATCAACGATGACAGGCCGCGTGCTATCCATACAGCACGGTATCAGGCACATGACCAGGATGTGGAGGCCATGCTGCAGGGGTTTCTATCCGGTGTTGCGCCGCCCAATGCGGTGGTACATCGCGTCGTTCATGGTGGCAGAGACCTGATTGAGAGTCGTGTAATAGATGCGGGCACTGTAAGCGCCATCGAGGCGCTGGGCAGCCTGGCACCGTTGCACAACCCGGTGGCGCTGCGCTGGATCCACGCCTGTCGTCGGCAACTGACGGCACCCCAGGTGGCGGTCTTCGATACGGCGTTCTTTAGCGCACTGCCGGATGTCGCAAGGCATTATGCGATACCACCCGAGCGGGCTGAAGAGTTTGGTGTTCGTCGTTACGGCTTTCACGGCATCGCCCATCAAGCCATGTGGCAACGCTGGTGCGAATTACGCCCCGACCTGTCCGCCGGCGGCAAGCTCATATCCATCCAGCTCGGTGGTGGCTGTTCAATCACGGCCATTCGAAATGGCGTGCCACAGGATACCTCCATGGGATTCTCCCCTGCCGAAGGCCTGGTGATGGCAACGCGCTGCGGCGACATTGATGCGGGTGCGATTTTCCACTTGATACGCAACAAGGAAATGACCGCCGAAATGGTTGAACAATTGATCAATACACAATCCGGGCTGCTCGGTCTATCCGGCAAGAGCGCCGACATGCAGGACCTGATCGACAGCCCTGCTGCCGGCCCCCGACTGGCCGTGGACATGTATTGTTACCGCCTGAAGAAATACATCAGCGCTTACCAGGCGGTATTGGGTGGCGCCGATGGCATCGTCTTCGGCGGCGGGGTTGGCGAGCACATGCCACAGGTGCGCGCTCGCACTCTTGACAATATGCAATGGTGCGGCATTGAAATAGATGCCGCTGCGAACCGTCGCGCGCAAGGCGACGAGATGCAGATCAGCGCCACCGGCAGCCGGGTAGATATCCGCGTATTGCCCGTCGACGAGGCCGCCATTCTGGTCAGTGAAGCTCGCCAGGTCCTGCAGAGAGAAAAAGGCATTTCCATATGATAAAAGGTGAACTCCGGCTTAATGCGCAGGAGACACAAAGACTGGCCGCAAAGTACCGCGAGGGTAGCCGCGTCTTTGCCGAGTGGGCAGCGGGCTATGGTGTCATTGTGCATAGCGATGCAACCCAGCAAAGAGTCCATCCCTGGCCGAACTGCTGCAGCGGTGGTCAGCCTCGGCGATCAACCGGAAATGCTATTGAATAAAGATGAATTCGGTGCGCTAATGGGCGAAGCCGGGCCGGCGGCCATTTTTGATCCGCAGTTACGACATCTCGAATGAGTAGGTAATAGCAAGGAACAAGGCATGGCCACACAAGACTCACACGAGCATCACAAAAAGCCTGCCGATGAGCTGTCGGCGCGATACTGATGTCGGCGAGCGCCTGAGAAAATGGAGAGAAACCACTTCACCACGGCTAACGGCACCCTGTCGGTTTCAATTGTGTATAAATCATGACAGCATGTCGGCTACCTGTTTTCAGGAAGGCTTGCGCCTGTCGAGAGAAGAGCAATGAGTAACACCGAGACCCGAAATGCACAGCAAGGCAAAATCGTTGCGGTGCGCGGCAATGTCATCGATGTGCAATTTACCCCGCCGTTACCACCGCGTAATCGTGAATTACGAACCGGCGAGGAGAATAATGTCGTGCTCGAAGTTCAAAGCCACTTCGATATAAATACAGTCCGCTGCATTGCCCTGAATCCTACCCGTGGCCTGAGCAGGGGCATGGCCGTTAGTGACACCGGCAGCACCCTGCAGATGCCGGTCGGGGAGGCCCTGCTTGGACGCATGTTGAATGTCTTCGGTGAAGCGGTTGACGGGGGAGAACCTGTCAGGACTGACGAGTACTGGCCGATTCACCGTCCCCTGGTGCCGCTCGCCGACCGCGCGACCAGCACCGATATTTTCGAAACCGGTATCAAGGCAATTGACCTGCTGGCCCCCATGGAGCGTGGCGGCAAGTCGGGCATGTTCGGCGGCGCCGGCGTGGGCAAGACCGTCCTGATCAACGAAATGATTAATAACATGGCCGAACAATATGCAGGCGTCAGCCTGTTTTGTGGTATCGGTGAACGCATGCGCGAAGCCGAAGAAATGTACCGCGCCATGCAGGAATCCGGCGTTCTTGAAAAAGCGGTTCTCATCTATGGCCAGATGAACGAGCCACCCGGGGCCCGCTTTCGCGTCGGTCACTCGGCACTGACCGTAGCGGAATACTTCCGCGATGTAGTCAAACGCGATGTCTTGTTGCTCATTGATAACGTCTTCCGCTTTGTGCAGTCCGGCACCGAGGTCTCGGGGCTCATGGGGCGCATTCCGTCCCGGGTAGGTTATCAACCTACGCTGGCCACCGAACTGGCAGCGCTTGAGGAGCGTATTTGCAGTACACAGACGGGCAGCATCACGTCCGTGCAGGCGATCTATGTGCCGGCCGATGACCTGACAGACCCGTCCGCCACGCATATTTTTGCGCACCTGTCAGCCTCCATTGTCCTCTCGCGCAAGCGCGCCAGCCAGGGCCTGTATCCGGCCATTGACCCCCTGCAGACAGACTCCAAGATGCTCACCCCTGGCGTGGTCGGCAAGCGGCATTACCGGGTCGCACAGACTGTGCGCAGCACGCTGGCCGAATACGAGGATCTCAAGGACATTATCTCCATGCTGGGCATGGAGGAACTTTCCCGCAACGATCGTGAGACGGTCAGTAAGGCGCGACGTATCGAACGCTTTTTGACCCAGCCGTTTTTTACTACCGAGCAGTTTACCGGCAAACAAGGCAAGCTGGTTCGTCTGGAAGAGACGATAACCGGCTGTGAAAAGATTCTGGCCGGGGACTTCGCCGAGGTCAATGAAAAGGCCCTGTATATGATCGGCAGTATTGATGAGGCCGGGTCCGAGACACAGGACGATGATACGGAACAACACGAGGATGTAACAGAAACCGATGAACAGACCTGACCCTTACAACCGTAGGGCCATGCACCTGCGCCTGTTGTTACCCACCGAGGTGCTGGTGGATGAATCCGTCACCAAGATAATCGCCGAAGCGGAAAACGGCGCCTTATGTCTGTTACCGCGACATGTTGATTTTGTCGCGGCGCTGGTGCCCGGCATCCTGACATTCAATACCGGGAAAGACGAGGAAAGGTTTGTCGGTATAGATGAAGGCGTCCTCGTGAAACGTGGCTCTGAAGTGTTCGTCTCGACACTGAACGCGGTCGAGGCGGAAAACCTCGAAGATTTACAGGCCATGATTGAAAAACAGTTTCTGGAACTGGATGAACACGAGCGTATGGCACGCACTGCGCTGGCCCGCCTGGAGGCAGGCACCTTGCGCGGGTTCCGTGAATTACAGGAAAGGACCCATGGCTGAACCGACACACAAAACCGGAAGCAAACAGGAACAACTCAGCGAGAAGGTCGGTAACCGCGCTGCGCGCAAGCAGCGTGCCCGCGAACAAAACCAGCGCTCGGCCTGGTTTGGACTCGGCATGTTCGGCCTGGTGGGCTGGTCCATTGCCATCCCTTCCCTGCTGGGTATTTTCCTGGGTCTGTGGCTGGATGCCGAATACCCTGGTCAGTATTCGTGGACACTGACATTTCTTGTTATTGGCGTCACGCTGGGCTGCCTCAATGCCTGGTACTGGGTCAAGCAGGAGAGCAGGCGTGACTGAGCCAGGCACAGACACACTGGTGCTGAACACCTTTGGCGGGCTACTCCTGCTTGGCCTGCTGTCCGACCTGGCGGGCCGTTACACCCCCCTGCCGCGGGTCACTCTCTTGTTGCTGGCGGGAACGGTTCTTTTTGAAATCAGTCGGCAGGTCATCACCCGCTGGACACTATCCCGTGTCGGCGATATCCCGAAAAAAAAGCATCGACACAAGGCTGACTCATGAACGAAACAATACTCTTTATAATATCCTTTATTAGCGGTCTGCTGCTCGGCTGGCTGTTTTTTGCAGGCCTCTGGATAACACTCAAGGATATCGGTCACACGCGCCATCCGGTGCTGCGCATACTCGGCAGCCTGTTACTACGTATGGGTCTGGTGCTTGCGGGGTTTTATGCTCTCCTCCAATGGGCAGGCTGGCCGCATCTGCTCGTGGCGACCCTCGGCTTCACCTTGCTACGCCTGGCGCTTGTACATCGCCTGCGACAGCCCGGGGCCATCTCAAGCCGGGCCAACAAGGAGTCAGCAACATGACCATCAGTCCTGACGGCATCATCTTCTGGCAATGGGGCGCGTTTGCGCTCAATGCCACTATCGTCTTCACCTGGCTGGTCATGGCACTGCTAACGCTTATTTCCTGGCTGGTGACCCGTAAGATTTCAACAACTACCGAGATTTCCCGCTGGCAAAATCTGCTGGAAGTCCTGGTCATCGGCATTCGTGATCAAATCCGGGACGTCAGTCGCCAGGAGCCTGGGCGCTACCTTGACTTTGTCGGCAGCCTGTTTCTGTTCATTGCCATGGCCAACCTGCTGAATGTTGTGCCGCGATATATGGCACCAACCGGCTCACTGTCGACGACAACTGCACTGGCCATCTGCGTGTTTGTGGCCGTCCCCGTTTATGGCATTGTCTATGAAGGTCCCATGACCTACCTGATACACTATGTCAGGCCAACATGGCTCATGTTGCCTTTCAATATCATTGGCGAGATCTCGCGCACGATCGCCCTGGCCGTGCGCCTCTACGGCAACATCATGAGCGGCACGGTGATCGTCGCCATACTGCTCAGTCTAACCCCGTATTTTTTCCCCGTGGTCATGGAACTGCTGGGGCTGCTGACCGGCATGATCCAGGCCTACATCTTCGCCATACTGGCCATGGTATATATCGCTTCGGCGACATCGGCCCATCAACGTATTGCAAAAACGAACAATCAAAACCAACCACCCGCTGACGAAAAAGGAGAAGCGCATGGATAACATTTCATTAATCGGTATGGCGTCCGTCATCACCGCCGGGCTGACTATCGCCATCGGCTCCATCGGGCCTGCACTGGGGGAAGGGCGCGCCCTCGCCCAGGCGCTCAGTGCCATCGCCCAGCAACCCGATGAGGCCGGCACCATTACGCGCACCCTGTTCGTGGGTCTGGCCATGATCGAATCCACGGCCATTTACTGTTTCGTTATCTCCATGATCCTGATCTTTGCCAATCCGTTCTGGGATCATTTCACGGCAGCCGCAGGAGGTTAAGCGATGCAAATTGACTGGATCACGGTAACGGCACAGATCGTCAATTTCCTGATCCTCGTCTGGCTGTTGAGGCATTTTCTGTATCAGCCCGTTATACGCGCCATGGATCGACGTGAACAGCGCATTGCCGAACGATTGCATACCGCAGAAGACCGCGAACAGGAAGCGGCTGAAAAAGCCGGGCATTATGCAGAGAAAACCCATGAGCTCGAACAACGACGTGAAGAAATCATGTCCAAGGCAGCAGAAGAAGCCGAGCAACAAAAGAAACAGATGCTGGATGAGGCCCGTGACAGCGTGGCCGAAACGCGCAAGCGCTGGCAGCGCCAGGCCGAGCAGGAGAAAGAAGAGTTTTTCAGCCAACTGCGCCAGCAGACGGCTGATGCCGTTCAGGCGATTGCACGCAAGGTCCTGACTGACCTGGCCGATGCAGAGCTGGAAGAACGTGTCATTCATAAATTCATCGAGCAGCTAAAGGCCATGGACAAGGAGACCTGCAAGGCACTAACACAAACGCAGGAACCGTTAAGTATTCATAGTGCCTTCAAACTTGATTCCGGCGTGCGCGGCAGACTGACCCGTTTCATCCATGAACATCTCGCCGCTGATCTCAAGGTTGAATATTCCACAAAGCCGGAGCTGCTCTGCGGCATCCAGCTGGTCAGCAACAATCAGCAAGCAGGCTGGAGTCTGCATACGTATCTGGATGACCTGAGCGAACGTATTGACAAAGTCGTCAGCTCCGCGCGATCGGACAGGCAAGAAGAGGCTTAGGCGAGTGTTACAGGAATTACTCGACGAGACCATGACCTCGCTGCGCTCGGCGGTCGATGCCGCATCGCCACGTATACAGCTGCACGAGACCGGCACGGTACTGCACGTCGGCGGAGGCATCGCCCGCCTCAAGGGCTTACCCGGAATCACATCAGATGAGCTGATACAGTTTCCGGACAAGGTACTGGGCATCGCGATCAATCTTGAACCAAATGAGATCGGCGTGATGTTGCTCGGCGACAGTAACAAGCTAAGCGCCGGTATCGAGGTCAGTGCCACCGGCCGCGAGGCAGACACACCAGTGGGTGAGGGGCTGCTCGGCCGGGTGCTCGATGCGACCGGACGGGCACTGGACCATGGCAAACCACTGCAATTCAGTGAACGCTGGCCGATTGAGCGCCCGGCCCCGGCCATTATTGACCGCGCCCCGGTCACGGTACCGTTGGAGACCGGCATCAAGGCTATTGACGCATTGATTCCCATCGGCCGCGGTCAGCGCGAACTCATCGTCGGCGACCGCCAGACCGGCAAGAGTTCCGTGGCAGTTGACACGATTATTAACCAGCGTGGCAAGGGCGTGATCTGTATCTATTGCGCGATTGGCCAGCGGGGCACGGCCGTCGCCAGGGTGGTGGAGAATCTGCGCAATAACCAGGCACTCGAACATACCATCGTCGTGGTCGCTTCAGATGAAGACCCGCCCGGATTGCGCTTCATCACCCCCTATGCCGCGACCAGCATGGCCGAGTACTTCATGGAACAGGGGCAGGATACCCTCATCGTCTATGATGATCTTACCCGTCATGCACGGGCCTATCGCGAATTGTCGCTCCTCTTGCGTCGACCCCCGGGACGGGAGGCCTATCCGGGCGACATTTTTTATATCCATTCCCGCCTGTTGGAGCGAGCCACGCATCTGCATGACAAACGTGGTGGTGGCTCGATGACGGCACTCCCGATTATCGAGACCCAGGCCCAGGATATCTCTGCCTATATCCCGACCAACCTCATCTCGATTACTGACGGCCAGATCTATCTTTCGCCCAGCCTGTTTCACAAAGGCCTGCTGCCGGCGATAGATGTCGGCAAATCAGTCTCGCGGGTCGGTGGTAAAACCCAATACCCGGCGTTCCGCAGCGTCGCCGGGGATCTGCGACTTGCCTACTCCCAGTTCGAGGAACTGGAATCCTTCGCCCGTTTCGCCACACGCCTGGATAAGGAAACCCGCGCCACCATCGAACACGGTCGACGTGTACGCGAAGTGCTCAAGCAGAGTGAGCACCATCCTTTGCGCGCCAGCGAGCAGATGGCGATATTGAAGGCGGTAAACGCCGGGCGCCTTGACGATTTTCCGCTGGACATCATTGCTGATGTCGAGGCCGCCATACAACAGCGGGTTGTCGAGGCACTGCCGGAGCTCTGTGAACAAATGGAGGCCGGTGAAAAGCTTGACGATACCCAGTGGCAACAGGTACTCGATGTTATAGATAAGGTCTTATCTGAGTGGCCGCGGGAAGTACGGGAATAATACCCATGGAGTCCCTCGAGGAATTACATAAGCAACTGAACAGCCTTGGCGAGTTACGCACCATCGTCAAGACCATGAGGGCATTGTCAGCAGCCAGCATCCGTCAATATGAACAGGCGGTCAGTGCATTGTCAGGCTATTATCAGACCGTGGAGCGCGGCTTGCACGTGGTGCTGAAGGACATGGAGATGCCACTGGCAACAGGACGACATCCACATCATCCACCCCGGCTTGCCGCCATTGTCTTCGGCTCCGATCACGGCCTTTGCGGGCGCTTCAATGAAGAGATAACCGAATATGCCATACAACGCATGGCCTCGACGGCAGCCGATCCCCAAAACCGTTTACTGCTCGCCGTTGGCACACGGGTGGCCGCCAGCCTGGAGCATGCGGGCCAGTCCATCGAGGAAGACTTTCTGGTGCCCGGTTCCGCAAACCAGATAACAGTGACCGTGCAACAGATCCTGCTCAAAATCGATGAATGGCGCGAACAGTCAGACGTGCATTATGTCTACCTGTTTTATAATCGCCATTCCGGAGGGCAAGGCTATCGACCCACAGGTATCGAACTACTGCCGGTGAACCTGCGACGGTTTCATCGCCTCGAAGAAGAGCCATGGCCTTCACGGAGCCTGCCGACTTTCAGCATGAACCGTGAAAGACTGCTCAGCCACCTGCTGCATCAGTATCTGTTTGTCTCGGTCTTCCGCGCCTGTGCCGAATCCCAGGCCAGCGAGCACAGCAGCCGCCTGGCTGCCATGCAATCGGCACAACGCAACCTTGATGAACGCCTGGATGAAGTCACCATGACCTTCCGTCGCGCCAGGCAAAATGTCATCACCTCCGAATTACTGGATGTGGTGTCAGGCTTCGAGGCACTCACGAGCGATAAGGATTAAGCTTTCCCGGTACATTCCGGTAATGACGAGGGCGTAAAATGCCGACGTTGATAAATTTCAATGTCATTCTCTGCGCAATCACTAGGGTAGTGCCTGTTTACAATATTGACCGCCAACAATACTGTATGCAGGAGCCTACATGCCCAACAAGAAAACCACGACAAATGCCGGCATACCGGCAGAGAGTGATGAACATTCGTTGACCGTCGGCCCGGATGGGCCGGTGCTGTTACAGGACCATTACCTGATTGAAAAAATGGCCCAGTTCAATCGTGAACGGGTCCCGGAGCGCGTCGTGCACGCCAAGGGTGGTGGTGCCTTCGGCACCTTCGAGGTCAGCCAGGATGTCAGTCAGTATACCCGGGCTGCCTTGTTCCAGCCGGGTGTGAGCACCGAGATGCTGGCGCGTTTTTCTACGGTAGCCGGTGAGCTGGGCAGCCCGGATACCTGGCGTGACCCGCGCGGCTTCGCCCTGAAATTCTATACCAGTGAAGGCAATTTTGACCTGGTGGGTAATAACACGCCGGTCTTCTTTGTGCGCGATCCCATGAAGTTTCAGGACTTTATCCGTTCCCAGAAACGTCGTGCCGATACCCATTTACGCGATCATGACATGCAATGGGACTTCTGGACCCTGAGCCCGGAGTCCGCGCATATGGTGACCTGGCTGATGGGCGACCGCGGCCTGCCCAAAACCTGGCGCAACATGAACGGTTATTCCTCCCACACTTACATGTGGATCAATGCCGCTGGCGAACAGTTCTGGGTCAAGTACCATTTCAAGACCAACCAGGGTATCGACTTCTATACCCAACAGGATGGTGATGACATGGCCGCCATTGATACCGACTGTCATATCCGCGATCTGTACGAACACATTGCCAAAGGCGATTACCCGAGCTGGACACTCATGGTCCAGATCATGCCCTATGAAGATGCCGAGACCTATCGCTTTAACCCCTTCGACCTGACCAAGGTGTGGCCACATGGTGATTATCCACTCAGGGAAGTCGGTACACTGACTCTCAACCGCAACCCGGAAAACTACCATACCGATATCGAACTGGCTGCATTCGAGCCATCTAATTTCGTAGCGGGCACCGGTCCGAGTCCCGACAAGATGTTGCTCGGCCGTCTGTTCTCTTATCCAGACACCCATCGCTATCGTATCGGCCCCAACTATATGGACCTGCCGGTCAATCGGCCCAGGGCAACCACCCGTAACGCCTATGCCAAGGACGGTCCCATGCGCTACGACAATCCTGGCGATCCGGTCTATGCGCCTAATTCATATAACGGTCCCCATGCGGCAGAGCCGGAGCATATCGCCAGCTGGGAGGTCGAGGGCAGCATGACGCGCGCGGCGGCAACACTGCACCCTGAAGATGATGATTGGGGGCAGGCCGGCACGATGGTGCGCGAGGTGCTCGACGATGCCGCGAGGCAACGACTCGTAAACAACATCGCCGGCCATCTGCTCAAGGGAGTATCTGAAAAGGTGCTGCTGCGGGCGTTCGAGTACTGGCGGAATGTCGACAAGGACCTGGGCGACCGTGTTGAGAAAACAGTAAGAGAACAGCAGGCAGACTAGACACACACCTGGACTGCGACCATTGAGGGTCTGCCAGCAGGCGTTCATTATGTTTATTAATAAGGAGTCCGACAATATGCAAACGAATATGGGCAAGGCTGATCGTACAATCCGCATCCTCATCGCCATTGCCATTAGCGTTCTGTATTACGCAGGCATGATAAGCGGCACCACTGCTATCGTGCTGGGCATTATCGCCGCCGTCCTGGTACTCACAAGCCTCGTAGGTTTTTGTCCGGCCTATTATCCGTTCAGGATATCGACCCGCCGGAAAAAAGGCATATAAAGACAGTCCGGTTCGGCAGGCAATCCACCGGGGATCAGACCGAACCGTCTCCCGGCTTTCTTTCCACCTGCGTGCCAGTGGAACCGCACCTGGCCCAGGAGCCCGGCGATGCCAATCAGGATAAGGTAGATAGCCACGATATAGTTCAAAAGGCGCGGCATGATAAGAATCAGGATACCGGCAATGATGGATAGTACTGGACCGAGATAAAGATTCATCTGCATACAAGAAACCCTTTTTTAACATTTATCAAGCATCTGTTGATACATGCATTGCATCTGATGCAGGCGGCTTTAGCATTGAAAAATATCAAAGCCCCGGCATCAGAAATACTGCAAAGTTGAATTATTGAACGCACGCCTCCCGTTAACATACGTGCTTACTAGACGGAGCAACAGGAAGATCACCAGGCAGGCACCCTGCTTGTATTGATTGTAATCAGCCGTATTCACGCTACTGACACAGCCTGACAAGACAGGTTCTGCTTACGGATATGCTGGAAACTGTACCTTCAAAACAACCACAGGCGTCATCGGCCTGCTGGCCGGGATCGACCTGATCTTTGCCGACTGGACGATGACCATGCTGTTATTAGCTGCACGCCGTGCAGTCGGAGGTGGCTGACAATGAACAGAGAACCATTGATTCACTTGATGTGGCATGGCCAGGAAACAGTTGAGGCTATTCCGGAACTGCTGCAACAGGCAGAGCAAATCGAGATTGAGCTGCCGAGCGATTACAACCATGCCCTGTTTCGCGCCCTGAACCCGGATGCGCCGGATGCGGAACTCGAGGATATCAATGTCAGTGGCGGAGTCGAACTATTAAGTGTGGTTGCATCAATTAATGGCCTGGAAAAGCTGGCGACGCTGGTCAAATGGCTGAGTAGCGAACACACATCGATACAGGTTTATAGTCCGCCGACACTGCTGATCACCAGCCCTTCCGAACAAACCCAGGCAAAATGACTGCGTTGGGGATCCTGAAAGAAGGCCGGAATTGCTGGCGCATCGAGCATGCCAGGCGTGTGCGTTTCCTGGTCGACGGGGCTGACTATTTCCACGCCTTCCGCGAAATCGCAAAAAATGCCGAACACTCCATCTTTATTCTCGGCTGGGACATTAATAGCCAGTTCAAGCTTGAGCGGAAACCCACTGGCGATGATTTCCCTGTACGGCTGGGTGACTTTCTCAATGAACTGGCACGCCGCAAGCAGCAACTCGAAATCCATATTCTCGACTGGGATTTTTCGATGATCTATGCAGCTGGGCGTGAGTGGTTATCCACGTATAAAATGGATTGGACTACCCATAAGCATTTGCACTTCAGGCTGGACAACCACCATCCCGTGGGAGCATCACATCACCAGAAAGTCGTCGTAATCGACGATGCCGTGGCATTCGTGGGAGGGCTGGATTTTACCTTTGGCCGCTGGGATACCGCCGAGCATCGGCCTAAAGACCCGCGACGTCGTGATACCGATGCTTTCATGCCGCCGCCCTATCATGATGTGCAGATGATGGTGAGTGGCAATGTTGCCGCTGCACTTGGTGATGTGGCACGCCAGCGCTGGAACACTGCGGTGGCCAACCAGCTCGAGCCCCCCGCAGCTGACGCGGTTCATATTCCCTGGCCAGAAGACATCGCTGCCGATCTTGAAGATATATCTGTGGCTATTGTCCGCACCTATCCGGAATACGGTACCCGGAAAGCGGTACATGAAGTTCAACAGCTTATCCTCGATGCTATTGCCGCTGCACGCAAGACCATCTATATCGAAAACCAGTATTTCACCGCAGACGAGCCGGGGAAGGCACTGGCAAAACGGCTTAATGATGCTGATGGGCCGGAGGTTGTCATTATCGTGCCGCAACAAAGCGATGGCTGGTTGTCGCAAAATACAATGGACGTCCTGCGTGAACGGCTGATCAAGCGTCTTTATGCCACCAGGCATCATCACAGGCTACGTATTTATGCACCGCATATGCCCGGCATGGGCAATGAATGCATCAATGTGCATGCAAAAGTGCTCATCATTGATGACGAACTGGTAAAAATAGGCTCCGCCAATTTCAATAACCGTTCAATGGGCCTCGATACGGAATGCGACCTGGCCATCGAGGCCCGGGGTGAAACCAGAATCCGGCAAGCTATTACTAGCTTGCGTAATCGCTTGCTCGCAGAGCATCTTGATGTATCCATATCCACGCTGGAGACTGCTATCGCAGGGCAGCGTTCCCTGATTGGGGCTATCGAGTCGCTGCGCAGCACGGGACGAACACTTGCGCCGCTCCCGCTGCTGGTCTCCGAGCAGCAGGATGCACTGTTGCCGCAGTCATCCATAGCGGACCCGGAACAGCCGATTGATTCTGATTATCTTTCCCGCTATCTAATCCATGATGAAGACACGCCACATATCAAACGCACTGTCATTGCGCTGCTGTCGGTGCTTTTTTTCGCACTCCTGCTCGCCGCCAGCTGGCGCTGGACTTCGCTGGGCGAATGGCTACATATAACAGAACTGCTCGACAACCTGTCAGAGCTGCGCGGCAGCTGGCTGGCACCTGCCATTGTCTCGCTTGTGTACATCATTGGTGGTCTGTTTGTCTTTCCGGTCACGCTGATGATCATCGCCACGGGGGTTACCTTCGGCGCCTTTTACGGTTTCTTCTATTCGCTACTGGGCGCAGGGCTTAGCGCTGTCGTTTGTTATATTATCGGTCAATACCTTGGACATGACACCATACTTCGTTTATCCCACCGCTGGGTGGCACGCGTCAGCAGGCGCATGGCAGAACAAGGCATACTGTCCACCATCACCCTGCGCATCATTCCAATCGCGCCGTTCACGGTTATCAACCTGATCGCCGGCGCCTCGCATATTCGCTTTCGGGACTTTGTTATCGGTACCCTGTTGGGCATGGCGCCGGGGACCCTCGCACTGACGGTTTTCTCCGATCAGCTGGTTGCTGTCATCCAGACACCGGAAGCAACCAGAATCGTTATTCTGCTCACCTTGCTGGTCGTGATGGGTGCTGGTTTCTGGACACTGAAATGCTGGTTACTCAAACGCCAAAAATCGCGTCAGCGACGACATTAAACCGGTTGCCCTGGACAAGATGTGCATCCATATTTTCGCGCATGCATAGATTGCGATATTTCAATGCTCCTGATAATGAAGGATGATTTTATTAATTGTAGCAACTGATAACTTTTCCTTTACACAAAGAGCAGGGAGGAGCGATGATGAAAAAATCACTCGATATAATCGGGCAATTGCGGGAGAAGTTGATAGAGAATGGTGTCAGCAGGGATGATCTGGATCGGTTCGACAGTGTGACCTCGCGCCGACAGTTTCTGACCCGGATGGGCGGTGGAGGCACCGCACTGGCACTACTCGGTATGGGCGCCGGCACCGAGGTGGCATTGAGAGGCCTGTTCGGTCGCGGCATGATACCGGCAGCCTGGGCACAAGAAGCGGAAAACAACGAAAAAATCGAGGGCAAGCCTGACATGGTTATTCACAATCACCGACCGGTGAATGGTGAATTTGCCCCACACCTGCTCAATGATGATATCACACCGATCGAACGTCACTTTGTGCGCAACAATGGCCTCGTACCCGAGCGGGCAGTGAAACAGGACTCGCAAGGCTGGGCGCTCACCGTTGATGGCGAGGTGCACAAGACCCTGAAGCTGAGTCTGGATGACCTTATGCAGATGCCGTCCGTTACTTACCAGGCCTGTATCGAGTGCGGCGGCAACGGCCGGGCGACGTTTGATCCCCCTGTGCGTGGTAACCCCTGGGATCGGGGAGCAATAGGCTGCAGTGAATGGACCGGTGTGCGCATGCGCGACGTACTCGAACATGCGGGACTCAAGGATAGTGCGGTGTATACCGGGCACTATGGCGAGGATCCCCCACTCGGCTCCGCCCCACCCTTCTCACGTGGCATTCCTGTCGACAAGGCCATGGAAGAACATACCCTGATTGCCTATAAAATGAACGGCAAACCCATACATCCCCAGAACGGCTATCCCGTACGCATCGTCGTACCCGGTTGGGTCGGCAGTGCCTCGGAAAAGTGGCTGACACGCATCTGGATTCGCGACAAGGTACATGATGCCCACAAGATGACCGGCTACTCCTACCGGAATCCCGAATATCCGGTAGTGCCCGGGACTCGTCCGCCCGAGGAGGTCATGAAAATCCTCACCGCCTGGCAGATCAAGTCACTCATCACCCGTCCAGCGGCGGAAACGAAGGCCGCTGTCGGCGACAAGATTGCCGTGCGTGGTCACGCCTGGGCCGGGGAAAACTCGGTCGACAAGGTACTTATCTCCACCGACTACGGTATTACCTGGAAGGAGGCCAGTCTCACCCAGCCGGCTAACAAATATGCCTGGTACCACTTTGACTCCGAGGTGAGCTTTGACGGTAAAGGCTACTACGAGATCTGGGCCCGCGCCTTTGACCAGAAAGGCGATGCACAACCATTCCGTCAACCATGGAACCCAAAGGGATATTTAGGCAATGTTATTCATCGAGTCCCGGTACTCATTGATGTATAAAAAGTATCTGCCCTGGCACAGGTGCCAGGGCAGTAAGCGGTTAATATCCAGCAACACCTCCAGGCGGTACCTTGCAGTTATGCTCTTGATGCCTGGATTGATGCTACACATGCCACTTGCCACAAGCGGCAGCATCGTGCCGTCAGAGACAGAGACTGAACCCACCACTGAAGCAAAGAGTAGTAGTACAGGGCAAGACGAGAACAAGGCCGCAGCAGAGAAGCGTAACGGGACTGATGGCAAGACTGAAAATGGGGAAGTCAAACCCGCGTCCAGGAACGGTCCTGGCCCGAAAGCATTGTTCGAGATGCACTGTGCGGCATGTCACAGTCTGGAATTGCCACGCTCACAGCGGTTGGATCGAAATACCTGGCGCTGGGTGATGGACGATATGGTCAATGAATTCGGCGCGACCTGGATCACTGAAGACCAGCAACGTGTCATTATCGATTACCTGGTTGAAAACCATGGACCAGAGAAATAACCAGGATTCACCAATATCACATTGCCGAGGCCAGACGCAGCTTGTCCGGTCCATGGCCACCAGGAATGATCACTGCATCAATATCATCAACCTGTATCTCATCTGCTGCATACCGAACTTCAACCTGGCTCGTGCCGAGTTTGTCATGAACGCTCGCGCCCTTCTCCGTGCCGACGACAATGACTTCGTGCCCCGCATTGCGCATGCGGTTGTACGGAGTCTGGAACTCAGAGTCTTCGTAACCCTCTCCTGCCAGCATGGCGATTCTGGCCATTTTATATCTCCTTCACTGTAGCTATCGTGATTCTGAAAGGATCGATTATTCTGTCTTAATCACAAACCTCTTGTCCTCTTCCCGGCATTACCTTTTTATAGATACTAAAGAATTGTCCACAGGACTTGTCATTATTATCATAATAAAGCGCCTGCAGGCTGAAATCGGCCGGTGGCTGCAGCACATCGCCGCCGAGCAGCGTATCGTATTCTGTCCCGCCCAGGAGACGATGTACCTGTGTCAGATAGATGCAGTCAAGGACGCCTGCGCGCAGAAGAGTGTCCAGAACACCCGGCCCGGCAATAGAATAAATTTTGTGGCTCTTCACCAAATCAAGTGGGTAGGTTACCGTAGAAGCCATGAGAGACAAAGAATTATACGCGCAGATATTAG
>NZ_JAVVES010000058.1:0-16297 GCF_032250955.1 Sulfuriflexus sp.
TAATATCTGCGCGTATAATTCTTTGTCTCTCATGGCTTCTACGGTAACCTACCCACTTGATTTGGTGAAGAGCCAAATAAATAATCGAACTATTGATAAAATAATTAAGGGGTCCCTCATGCGCCACAAGCTTTTTGCCGTTTTGATGCCGGTAATCGTTTCTGTTTTCCTCGTCGGTTGCCAGTCCACACCCAGCAAGGAAGGTTCCGGACAGGTCGTCGGTGGTCTGCTCGGTGGTGTACTGGGCTCCCAGATCGGCAAAGGCAAGGGCCGCACCGCTGCCATTATTGCCGGTACCCTCGCTGGCGCCTATTTCGGTGGCAAGGTTGGCAAGAGCATGGACGAAACCGATCGCCAGAAGGCCTACGACTCCCTCGAATATAACCAGACCAACCAGCCGGCCAGCTGGGAGAACCCGGATTCGGGCAATGCCTACACGGTCACGCCAACCAGGACCTATAGTTCGGATAGCCGGCCTTGCCGGGACTACACCACCGAGGTGGTCATTGATGGTCGTCGTGAAACCGCGACCGGTACGGCCTGCCGTGAAAACGGTACCTGGCGTGTCATTAACTAGCTTATAAGGAAAAACCAGGCAGGCCAGTCGGTCAGTAATCCGGCTGGCCTCTTTTTTAATCATGTCCAATAAGCCGTTTGCCGAATCCTGTGAACAGAACAAGCAGGTCATCCTCGACGTTCTTGAACGGGAGCTCGCTGACGCCCGGCATGTGCTCGAGATCGGCAGCGGCACGGGCCAGCATGCGGTTTTCTTCGCCCGCCACCTTCCCCACCTGATCTGGCAAAGCAGTGACCGTCGTGAAAACCTGCCTGGTATCCGGGCCTGGCTCGACGAGGACGGTCTCGCTAATACCCCGGCGGCCATTGAGCTGGATGTTCTGGCCCGCGACTGGCCGGCATCGTCGGTCGATGCTGTCTTCAGTGCCAATGCCGTGCACATCATGAGCTGGGCCGCGGTCGAGGCTATGTTCAACGGTATTGGCAGGGTGCTGGAAGAAAACGGTCGCGTCTGTCTGTACGGGCCGTTTAATTATGCCGGTCGCTATGCCAGTGAGAGCAACGCCCGTTTTGATGCGTGGTTAAAGGCGCGCGACCCGCAAAGCGGCATCCGCGATTTTGCTGCCGTCGATGAACTGGCCCGCAACATTGGCCTGCGTCTGCTCGGTGACCATGCCATGCCCGCCAATAACCGCATCCTGGTCTGGCAACGGCTTTCAGTCGAGCCTTAATACCTTGCGCAGCCACTGCGCGATGTCATCGATCTCTTCGGGCAGTATCCCGTGCGGCATGCCGTAACTGTGCCACTCGACCGCGTAGCCAAGTCCGGTGAGCAAATCCCGTGACTCCTCGGCAAGGCTATGCGGGATGATTTCATCCTGTCGGCCATGGGCCATAAAGATCGGCGTCTGCTGGTTCGCCGCGTGACGTTCGGCCTCGAGTGTTTCCGCCAACGGCACATAGCCGGATAATGCCATCAAGCCGCCCAGTCTCGCCGGGTAACGCAGGCCGGTATGCAGAATTATCGCCGCGCCCTGCGAAAACCCCGCCAGGAGAATCCGCTCCGCCGGGATACCCGCCGCGATCTCGGCCTCTATCAAGGCCTCGATCTGGCGCTGCGAGACCCTTATCCCTTCAGCATCCTGCTGCGCGCCGATATCGGTCTTCGCGACGTCATACCAGCCACGCATGACGTAACCAGCATTTATTGTGATCGCTCGCATTGGGGCATGCGGGAAGACAAAGCGTATCTTTGCAGATTCCGGCAAGGCCAGTTCCGGCACGATGGGTTCAAAATCATGGCCATCCGCCCCCAGGCCATGTAACCAGATCACTACGGCATCGGCCTTTTCAGCCGGATTGATTATTATTGTTTCGAGTTGTTCGTTCATTGTTTTTGCACACACAGGGAAACTTATAAAGGTAAGCAGGAACAGAATTAACCTGGCCGTTTTCATATAATGAATTGTAATATCCCACTGCTGTCCCGTTAATTCCCTCTCCCTTCGGGAGAGGGTTAGGGTGAGGGGATTTAGATTCGATAACACATTGTTTTATTTACTCCCTCATCCTGGCCTTCTCCCGGAGGGAGAAGGGATAACACCGGTTAGAAGGGGATGAAATTTCATGTGTTCATGCGCATCAGTCAACCTGTTTACCTTATTTATCCGAAGCTTACCGCTTGTCAGGCTTATGTTAACGGGACAGCAGTGATAATATCCTTAAGATCATTCACCGCAAAGTACGCGAAGTGTCGCCAAGAAAATCAAGAATCTAAATAGACAGGATTTACTCGTGCCGGGTTTACAGCCTGTTAATCCTGTAAATCCTGTAAAATGGTTTTTAAAAAACGGCCAGTCCTCACAGGATTGGGACCCGTATATTAAGATTCAGGTTTTCTTAGCGTAAGTTTGCGTACCTGGCGGTTTAAGGCTTAATAAAAAAGGCCGCACGAGGCGGCCTTTTTTACAGCTAAAGCAAAATCGTTTAGCGGATTTGAGCTTCTTCCGAAGCGCTCTCACCCTTGTTGTCGACCCAACTGATCTTGATGGTGTCACCCTTGTTGCCACCCTTGAACTTGAATGACAGGTAAGGGTTCTTTGAGATCGCCGGACCCCACAGGGCCGTCAGCACGTTGTTGCCGTTGTGCTCACAGTTCACTTCCTGAATGAAGTGCGCCGGGATCTTCTCGCCGGTCTTCTTGTTTTTCTGCAGACCGGTGTGCATTGGATGACTCATCAGGGCCTTGACCGTGACTGAGTCCTGCTTTGCAGTGGCGCGGATTTTAATAGACATAATAATTTCCTCTCTGAATTCCTGTTTGCCTTAGTTAGCCGCCGCAGCCGCCGATGGTCACCTTGACGTCTTTGCTGGCGCTGTAGACCTTGCCACCGGCCTTGACGACAGCGATGACCTGCGAGGTCTTGCCCATCTTGATGCGGGTGGAGACAAAGCCTTCTGCACTGCTGCCGAGATCAAAGCTGGCACACAGCGGTGAGGCGTTGGCAGCGGCCAGAATCGAGATGCTCTCGATACCTGGATGACCGGCGGTGACGCTGACCGGTACGACGGCACCGTTTTCGGCGATGTCCGGGGCCTTGATCTTGATATCCGAGCTGGCCGCGGCGGCGGTGGTGCCGAACAGGGTGCTCATGGCGCTATCCACGCCCTTGGCTTCAAAGGCGGCCTTTGGCCAGGCGGCCAGGACGCTTTGCGGGGTGAGCAGGCCTGCGCCCACTGCTATAGCAACAGCGCTACCGGCCATGCTGCCTTTTAAAAATGTACGACGTGATTGAATCATCGTTTTAACTCCCAAGTAAAAAAATTAGCTCTCGAACATAACTATCGCAATTCGCGTACCAACTTTCGGACTTCTATAGAAATCAGCGAGATAAGTATTGCTACAGCGACTTACCTGGCAATTATATAACGTTGCGGATTGCAATATGCAACTATCGCATTGCAAATTCAGGTTTTATCGCTGCCTGACTCGTCTGCTGCCGCTGCCCGGTATTGCTGCAGGCGCCGCCACAGGGTCGACTTGTTGATGCCGAGCGCGACGGCGGTTTTCTCGCGATTCCCGCCAAATTTCTCCAGTAATTTGAGGATGTAGCGACGTTCCAGCTCCTCGAGACTCGGGTTATCGCTATCAATCACCTCGCCACGGCGCAGGGACGGCAGGCTCTCGACATGCAGGACCGGGCCGTCGGCCAGTGCCACATGGCGTTCAACCAGGTTGCGTAACTCACGCACGTTGCCGGGCCAGTCATACTCGCATAACTGTTGCACCGAGGCGGCATCAAAACCTTTTACGTCGCGTTGAAAGTGGCGGGCAAAGTGGTCTGCAAAATGCTGCAGCAGCTCGGGTATGTCATCACGCCGTTCCCGCAATGCGGGCAGGCGTATCTTCACGACATTGAGACGATGATAGAGGTCATGACGAAAACGCTTCCTGGCCACCATCTCTTCGAGGTCGCGGTTGGTCGCGACCACAAAACGCACATTGATATGAATCGGCTTTATGCCGCCGACACGCTGCAAGGTCTGCTCCTGCACCACGCGCATGAGTTTGGTCTGCATGGCGTCGGAAATATTGCATATCTCATCAAGGAACACCGTACCGCCTGTCGCCAGCTCGAGCATGCCTGGTTTGCTTTGTGTTGCCCCGGTAAAGGCGCCCTTCTCATGACCGAACAATTCCGATTCGAGCAAGGTGTCGGAAAGCGATCCGCAGTCAATCACTATAAAGGGCTTTTCTGCATCACGGCTCTGGTAATGAATGGCACGCGCAGCCAGCTCCTTGCCACAACCAGACTCACCCTCGATGATGACATTGCAGCGAATGTCAGCGATCTTTTCGATCATGGCGTATACATCATGCATAACCTGACTGTGGCCGATCATGCCATAGCGATTTTTTTCGTCCTTGAGCTGGCGCTTGAGTAACAGGTTTTCCTGTTCCAGGTGATGGTGCTGTAATGTCTTGTCGATAAGCACAAACAGCTCGTCCATGTCATAGGGCTTCTTGATGAAATCGGTTGCCCCCAGGCGCATGGCATCAATCGCATTATCCACGGTTGAAAACGCGGTGATAATAATTACCGGTATATCGGTGTTCTGCGCCTTGACCTCTGCCAACACTTCCATGCCGGTCATGCCCGGCATGCGCAAATCCGTAATGATCAGATCGGCACCGTGTTCGTTAAAATATTCTATGGCAAAGTGCGGGTTCTGGAAGACCTCGCAGCGGTACGGTCCACCCTCCATGAAACGCTGCATGAGTTCGCCGGCACGTATATCGTCATCGATAAAAAGTATCAATGGTCTTTCTTCTCTTTCAGCCAAGCTCCACCTCGTTATGCTTGATCGGCAAATGCATTGTTGCGGTTACACCCCGGTTATTGTTATTCACAATCTCAAGGCTGCCGCCATGCTGCTCCATAATACCCAGGCTGATCGACAGACCAAGACCGTTCCCATCACCTACTGTTTTACGTGAAAAGAACGGGTCAAAAACATTCTCCAGGTCTTCTTCGGCAATGCCTCCGCCCTCGTCTTTTACACTAATCATGCACTCATCTGCATAGCTGTCGGCAGTGACGGCAACCCGGCTCCCGGCGGCACTGGCCTGAATGGCATTCAGAAGCAGGTTAATCAACACCTGCTGTAACTGGGCACGGTCACCATTTATATCAAAGTCTGTTTCACACTCTATATGCAGGCTCATCTGCTGCGCGCGGGCCTCTTGCTGCACAAGGAAAACGGTATTTTCCAGCCAGCCCCGAATCCCGAAACAGGTAAACTGCGGTGGCACCTGGCGGGCAAAATTCAGCACCCCTCTGACGATTTCCGAGGCGCGCAATGTTTCGTCACGCAGGGATTCAATATCCTGCTGCAATTGCGGGTCTTGCGTCTTGTTACCCCGTTCCAGTAATTTGCTGATGGTGAGGATGTTATTTAGCGGGTTATTCAGTTCATGACCGATACCGGCGGCCATCTGGCCTATGCTGGCCAGCTTCGCCTGTTGCAACATAACGTGCTGGGCATGATCGCGCTCGGCACCTGCCTGTTCAAGTGTGTCGGCCATGTAATTAAACGATTCCGCCAGCTGCTGCACCTCATCGCTGCCCGTCTGCTGACTTCGTGCGCGGGTATCACCGTTGGCATAATCCTTCAATGTTTCCGCCAGTCGTGTAATTGGTCTCGCGATCCTCCCCGCCGTTATCCCCGCCAGCCAAAGGCCCATTAACACACCGAACAGGGCCAGCCCGCCAATGGCGAGACGAAAACGATCAAACGGCGCGGTAATCGCCTCCCTGTCAATACGCAGGGCGACTACCCAGTGCACCAGCAGGTTTGGATAGGGCAGGTATTCAAGGTAATAGATTTCTTCCTTGCCATTATTTGTTTCAATGGTGCCGTAGGGGAACTCCTGTACCGCATCGTATAGCTTGCCCGCGAACAGGTCCTGCAGGCGGCGCTGTTGTGATTTTACATCGACAAACTGTACCTCCGACGCATCGTCATAGAGGATAACGCCATTGCGTCCGCGGTCTTCCGGGTTTATCTCCGCGATTAGTAGCTGACCACCTTTGGGCCGCGGTGCCAGGTCAAGGATGCGATCAATCTGGGCACCCACGATGTTCACCACCACATAACCGAGAAACCTGCCCTGCCGTGCGATCGGCATGATGTAATCGAGCATGGGCAAACTGCCATCGTCTTCCTGTTCAAGGCGCGACTGCGTTAACAGGGTGACCCCGATCTCGTTATTGGGCAGTTCATACAACCGCTCCATGTACTCCTCATCATCGATTTCCTCCTCTGCGAATGGAAAACTCTCGATACCATCAAACACCGCCGGGCTCCGCTGGCCGTAGCGAACCTTGACCATGGTATTGGCCTGCGCGTCGAGGATTCGCAGGGTATGCAATGAAGGCACAATTTGCTGGAAGGTCTCAAGAAAGCTGTTGATCTGCTCGGTGAGCAGGAAAAACTCGTCATGCAGGCGGCCTTCGTTGGCTGCCCGCATGACCGGCAGGTATTGCTCGAAAACCGGCGCATTCACCAGGGCGCGAAAGGTCTCGCGCTCATAAACAAGGCGGCGGTCTATCTCGGCTATGATGGTATTCAGGCTGCCATTCAGCTCGGCCTCGATCTGCTGGCGATAACGCTGCTCACTGTAATAGGTCGCGGCGAACACGATTAGAATCATCGGCACGAGAATAGCGAGGGCGACGCGCAGGAATATGTGGGTCCGTAACTGCAAACTGCACCTTTAATTATCTAAACCGGGGCCTTGTCACTGCCCTGCTTAACCATGCTGACACTAATGCGAAACGCGTGCCAGCGTGCGCCGGGCCCGCCGTTTGGTATACTCTCGCTCCAGTAACTCTCTATATGGTATCGCGTTATGAAGAACAAAAGACTGAGCCGCCTCATTTTTGTCCTGTTGCTAAGCCTGCCGCTGCTGAGCGCCTGTGGCCAGAAGGGCGATCTGTACCTGCCAGCCAGCCACCATACATCAGCCGACCGGCCCTGAGCGCCCCATGACTGACTTTTTTGCCTATGCAAACGGGGTTTTGCATGCCGAGTCCGTTGCCCTCGAGCAGATTGCCGCCCAGCATGGAACGCCGACCTATGTCTATTCACGAGCCGCGATCGAGACCCAGTGGCGTGCCTTTGACCGTGCCTTTGACGACCGCGAGCACCTGCTCTGCTACGCGGTCAAGGCTAATTCGAATCTCGCCGTGCTGAATATCCTCGCCCGGCTCGGTTCCGGCTTCGATATCGTTTCGGTCGGCGAGCTCGAGCGCGTCCTCGCTGCGGGGGGTGAGGCCAGCCGCATCGTGTTTTCCGGTGTCGGCAAGCGCCCGGACGAGATCAGTCGCGCCCTCGAGGTCGGCATTCGCTGCTTCAACGTCGAATCCGAGGCCGAACTGGAGCGGATTAACGAAGTCGCCGGCCAGCTCGGCAAGTCCGCCCCGATCTCGCTGCGCGTCAACCCGGACATCGATGCCGGCACGCATCCGTATATCTCCACCGGCCTGAAGGAAAACAAGTTCGGCATACCGATCGAAAAGGCCGCGGATGCCTATGCCCATGCCGCCGGACTCGAGCACCTCGATATCCACGGCATCGACTGCCATATCGGCTCGCAACTGACCGAGCTGTCACCATTCGCCGATGCCCTGGCCCGGATTCTGACGCTGATCGACACACTGGCTGAAAAGGGTATCAACCTGCGGCACATCGATATCGGCGGTGGCCTGGGCATTCGCTATGCCACGGAGCAGCCACCGAGTGCGGACGACTATGCCGACACCATTAAAGCTATCCTCGGCGACCGCCCGCAGACCCTCATCATCGAACCAGGCCGCGCGATTGTCGGCAACGCCGGTGTCCTGCTGACCCGGGTGGAATTCCTCAAGCACGGTGACGAACACAACTTCGCCATTGTCGATGCGGCCATGAATGACCTGATGCGCCCGGCCCTGTACAGCGCCTGGCAGGCGATTGATGCCGTCTCGCCACGGCCGGCACCGATGGCGCAGATGTATGACATCGTCGGCCCGGTCTGCGAAACCGCTGACTTTCTTGGCAAGCAGCGCCTGCTCGCCCTGCAGCAGGGTGACCTGCTGGCCGTGCGTTCTTCCGGGGCCTACGGCTTCAGCATGAGTTCGAATTACAACTCGCGGCCACGTGCGGCCGAGGTCATGGTCGATGGCGACAAGGTCCACGTCATCCGTGAGCGTGAAACTATCGCCGACCTCACCAGGGGTGAACATTTGTTACCGGAATAAGTTCAAAACCTGTGTAGACAGGATTAACCAGATATTTTATATGTCTCGTTAACCGAGGTTTTTAATCTCGTTAATCCTGTAAATCCTGTCCATTAGATTTTTTGTTT
The DNA here is from genome assembly GCF_032250955.1 of Sulfuriflexus sp. Taxonomy (NCBI): domain Bacteria; kingdom Pseudomonadati; phylum Pseudomonadota; class Gammaproteobacteria; order Chromatiales; family Granulosicoccaceae; genus Sulfuriflexus; species Sulfuriflexus sp. The sequence goes on from NZ_JAVVES010000058.1 coordinate 8,426, forward strand.
TTAAAATCCAGCGGGGTCGGAGTCGCTCTCTACAGGTGCTTCTGACCTGGTCACCAGCGTTGCGGTTCGTTGTCCCACCAATCATCACGCCCGCGCGACTCCGACCCCTTATCCCTGGTTATCCCTAAGGGAGAGGGGACAAAATACCTATCTAATACTGTAAATAAGGTCCATTAACCGCTACCCTTGGCGCCATGCTCCTTAACTTCAGCAAAATGCACGGCCTTGGTAACGACTTCGTTGTCATTGATGCCATCAACCAGTCTGTGTCCCTTGACGCGGCACTGGTGCGCCGTCTTGCTGATCGCCGTCGCGGCATTGGCTGTGACCAGCTGCTGATCGTGGAGCCACCCCGAGAGGTTGGGAGCGAATTTTATTACCGCATCTACAATGCCGATGGCAGTGAGGTAGAGCAGTGCGGCAACGGCGCGCGCTGTTTTGCCCGCTTCGTGCGCGACAAGGGCCTCAGCCACAACGACTCTATTGTGGTCGACACGGCCACTGGCCGTATCACCCTGCAGATCGAGGCCAGCGGCGAGGTCACGGTCAACATGGGCCAACCGCGTTTTGCCCCGGCAGATCTTCCATTACGACGTGACTCGACCGAACCGGAGTACAGTCTGAACATTGATGGCAAACCCGTCCGTTTCGGCGCGGTTTCCATGGGCAACCCCCACGCCGTGTTACTGGTGGATGATGTTGCCACTGCGCCGGTGGCCGAGCTTGGCCCGCGCCTCGAATCCCACCCTGACTTTCCGAACCGTGTGAATGTCGGCTTTGCCGAGGTGATCGACCGCGAACAGATCCGGCTGCGCGTCTACGAACGTGGTGCCGGCGAGACCGAGGCCTGCGGCACCGGTGCCTGCGCCGCCATGGTTGTAGCTCGTCAACAGGGGCTGGTTGATGATAAGGTTAGGGTGCACTTGCGCGGCGGAACGCTGCAAATCAGTTGGGCGGGCGATGACAACCCTGTCTGGATGACCGGCCCCGCCACCCACGTATTTGATGGCCAGATTGAATTATGAGTCCACACCAGGAAAAAGACCTGAATATTGACGGTGTCGCCGAAAAAGACGTTGTCGAATTTTTGCTCAAGCACCCGCGTTTTTTCGAAACGAATATCGACCTGCTTGCCGAGTTACGCCTGCCGCACCCGAGTGGCAACGCCGTTTCCCTGATCGAACGCCAGGTCAATATCCTGCGCGACAATAATCAGGGCCTGGAAAAGAAACTCAATAACCTCATCCAGATCGCCCGCGATAACGACAAGCTCAATGCCCGCATCCAGAAGATGGCCCTGGCCCTGATGGAAACCGCTTCGCTGGACGAGGTCTTCTACGCCGTACAGGACAGCCTGCGCAGCGAGTTCATGGCCGACAGCGTGACCTTGCGCCTGTTCGGCGCCGCCACGCCATCCGGCAAGTCGGCCAGCGGGGTCGATGATGTCGCCTTCATCACGCGTGATGACACCCTTGAAGAGTTATTCAGCAAGTTCTTCCGCCAGAACAAGCCACTCTGCGGGCCGTTGAACGCGGCCCAGGCCGGATTCCTGTTCGCCGATGCCGCCGCCGATATCGGCTCGGCCGCACTCGTGCCGATCTGCGACAACGAATGTTTTGGCCTGCTCGCCATCGGCAGTTATGACAAACAGCGCTTCAGCCCGGCCATAGGCACGGTATTTTTAACCTACATCGGCGAGATGGTCGGTCGCACCCTGCGGCCGCACCTGTAAGCCGGGTTTCAGGCATGCCAGACACGAAAACAGACTGGCTGACAAGGTTTTTTTCCCACCTCGAACACGAACGCCGTCTTTCGCCACAAACGCTTACCCATTACCGGCGAGACCTGAAACGCATTTGCGCATTTTGCGATACGCGCCATATCCAGCACTGGCAACAGCTGGACATCCACCAGGTGCGTGCCCTTGTCGCGCAACTGCATCGTGAGGGCCTGCACGGCCGCAGTATCGCGCGACTGTTATCCTCGTTAAGAAGCCTGTTCCGTTACCTGTTACGCGAGGAACTGGTCACGCATAACCCGGCCGAGGGCGTCAGCGCGCCGAAGGTTACCCGCAGCCTGCCCAAGGTGCTTGATGCCGACCAGGTAAACCGCCTGCTCGACATCAAGGGTGAGGACTCACTATCAATCCGTGACCGGGCCATCATGGAACTACTCTATTCTTCCGGCCTGCGCCTGTCAGAACTCGTCGGCCTCGATCTGCCCGATGTTGATTATGCCGATGCGCTGGTGCGCGTGACCGGCAAGGGCAGCAAGACCCGTATCCTGCCGGTCGGTCGCCTTGCCATCCAGGCCCTCCAGGCCTGGCTCGGCGCACGCGAGGGCCTGGCCCGGCGCGATGAAACGGCCCTGTTCGTCAACCGCAACGGCACGCGCCTGTCTGGCCGCGGCATCGAACAGCGCATGCACCAGTGGGGTCTGAAACAGGGACTGGATGCCCGCGTCCATCCGCACCGCCTGCGGCACTCCTTTGCCAGCCACCTGCTCGAATCAAGCGGCGATCTGCGTGCGGTGCAGGAATTGCTCGGCCACGCCGATATCGCGACTACCCAGATCTACACCCATCTCGACTTCCAGCACCTCGCCCAGGTCTATGATGCTGCCCACCCGCGAGCCAGGCGCAAGCGCCCCTGAACCAGACAGGATTTACCGGATAAAAATGCGGCTCGGAGGCAAAGATAACATCATGTAAATCCTGTTAATCCTGTCCATTTAAAAAAACCGATGACACACTGAATCCCTGCCTGCGTTGGGATGATAAAAAACCCAGAACTCGTCCGCGGGTTACTACCTGATTAGCTTGAAAAAACTCATTCCGACCCCCATCTCGTGTACAATCGACGACCCCTTTTTGTAATTCTGTAAGGAATACCGTTTTGAAACAGTTTGATGGCACAACGATTCTCTCTGTGCGCCGCCACGGCAAGGTGGCCGTCGGCGGCGACGGGCAGGTCTCTATGGGCGACACGGTCATGAAGGGCAACGCACGCAAGGTGCGCCGGCTCTATAATGACCAGGTCATTGCCGGTTTTGCCGGCGGTACGGCCGATGCCTTCACCCTGTTCGAACGCTTCGAGGCCGAGCTGGAAAAATACTCCGGCAACCTGACCCGTGCGGCCGTCGAGCTGGCCAAGCAATGGCGTACTGATAACATGCTGCGCCGCCTCGAGGCCCTGCTTATCGTCGCCGACAAGGAAACCTCGCTGATCATCTCGGGTAACGGGGATGTTATCGAGCCGGAAAACGATATCATGGCCATTGGCTCCGGCGGACCTTTTGCGCAGGCCGCCGCCCGCGCCCTGCTCCTGAACACCGAGTTCGAGCCGCGCGAGGTCGTCGAGAAAGGCCTGAATATCGCTGCCGAGATCTGCGTGTACACGAACAACAACCTGACCATTGAAGAGCTGAGCAACGAGACCAAATAAGCCGCGTTGCCAATTGCACTATGCCTGATACTACCCAATCCATGACCCCGCGCGAGATCGTGCAGGAACTCGACAAGCACATCATCGGCCAGGCCGGCGCCAAGCGCGCCGTCGCCATTGCCCTGCGCAACCGCTGGCGCCGCATGCAGGTTGATGACAGCCTGCGCAACGAGATCACGCCGAAGAACATCCTCATGATCGGTCCGACCGGGGTCGGCAAGACCGAGATCGCGCGCCGTCTCGCCAAGCTGGCGAACGCGCCGTTTATGAAGGTGGAGGCAACGAAATTCACCGAGGTCGGCTATGTTGGGCGCGATGTAGAGTCCATCATCCGCGATCTTGCCGACATCGCCGTCAAAATGCTGCGCGAGCAGGAGATGCACAAGGTTCGTCACCGCGCCGAGGATGCTGCCGAGGAGAAGATCCTCGACCTGTTACTGCCTGCACCACGCGGCATTGATGAAGCCGAAAAAGACAGCAACGAGACCCGCCAGAAATTCCGCAAGATGCTCCGCGAAGGCAGGCTCGATGACAAGGAGGTCGAGGTCGAAACCAGTTCGACGAATGTCGGCGTTGAGATCATGGCCCCGCCCGGCATGGAGGAAATGACCTCGCAACTGCAGGACATGTTCCAGAACATGGGCAGCCAGCGCACCAGGACCAGGAAGCTGGCCGTGCGCGACGCCTTCAAAATCCTCATCGAGGAAGAAGCCGCCCGCCTGGTCGATGAAGAGAACCTGAAAGTCCGTGCCATGGAGGCGGTTGAGCAAAACGGCATTGTCTTCCTCGACGAGATGGACAAGATTGCCAAGCGCGGCGGCGGCAACAGCAGCCCGGATGTCTCGCGCGAGGGGGTACAGCGCGACCTCCTGCCGCTGGTCGAGGGCAGCACCGTGTCTACCAAGTACGGCATGGTCAAGACCGACCACATCCTGTTCATTGCCTCCGGCGCCTTCCACCTGACCAAGCCTTCCGACCTGATCCCGGAGTTGCAGGGCCGCCTGCCCATCCGGGTCGAACTCGATTCGCTCGGTACCGCAGAGTTCATCCGCATCCTCACTGAGCCGGACGCCTCCCTGACCGAACAGTACATCGCCCTGCTGCACACCGAAGGGGTCTCGCTGTCCTTCACCGAAGACGGCATTGCCCGCATTGCCGAAATGGCCTGCCAGGTTAATGAAACCACTGAGAACATCGGTGCCCGACGCCTGCACACGGTCATGGAACGGCTGCTGGAGAGCGTCTCCTTCGAGGCCTCCGACAAGAGCGGCGAAAGCATCACCATTGACGGCAATTATGTCACCGAACACCTTGGCGAACTCGCCGGTGACGAGGACATGAGTCGTTATATACTATAAATACACTCTCGGGGTGAATGCAGTCGCCCGGGGCCAACGAGGTAAGCACGATGTCAAAAAAACCCATACCCACAGAGATTAAACTGAACAAGAAGGCGCGCATGCTCGAGCTGACCTTCGACGACGGCAAGCACTTTGAACTGAGTTGCGAGTTCCTGCGCGTGCATTCGCCCTCCGCCGAGGTGCAGGGTCATGGCCCCGGTGAGGGCGTGCTGCAGTTTGGCAAGGAAGGCGTCAATATCGATGCCATCGAACCGGTTGGCAGTTACGCCGTGCTGCTGCGCTTCGATGATGGCCACGATACCGGGATTTATGCCTGGGAGACACTGTATAATTACGGCATGAACCGTGACGCCATGTGGGAAGACTACCTGCAACGTCTGCAGGCAGGCGGCCACAAACGACGCGACCTGGCGAAAGACCTGAGCAATATCTGATTCGGGACGTTTCATCAGTCAACAATAACAAGGGCATGACATGAGTAACGAGCAACAGGAGTCAACCACGCACTTCGGTTTCGAAACCGTCAGCCGCAAGGACAAGCAGGACCGCGTTCGTGGCGTGTTCGACTCGGTTGCCAGTCGTTACGACATCATGAATGACATGATGTCGTTTGGTGTCCACCGTCTCTGGAAACGCTTTACGGTCGAAGTCAGCGCATTGCGCCCGGGCCAGCAGGTGCTCGACCTGGCCGGCGGCACCGGCGACCTGACCGCCCTGATGGCCAAACGCGTCGGCCAGACCGGCCGGGTCGTGATCAGTGACATCAATGGCAGCATGCTCGGCGTTGGCCGGGAACGCCTTGTCGATAAAGGCATTGTCGGTAACGTCGAGTACGTGCAAGCCAATGCCGAGGTGCTGCCCTTTCCCGACAATTATTTTGATTGCGTCACTATCGGTTTCGGCCTGCGCAACGTCACCGACAAGGACAAGGCCCTGCGCGCCATGTTCCGCGTCCTCAAGCCCGGCGGCAAGCTGCTGATCCTCGAGTTTTCAAAGCCCACCATGCCCTTGTTATCCAGGGCCTATGATCTGTATTCCTTCAAGCTGTTGCCTATCATGGGCAAGGTCATCGCCGATGACCCTGACAGTTACCGTTACCTCGCCGAATCCATCCGCATGCATCCCGACCAGGAAACCTTGCTCGGCATGATGCAGGACGCCGGCTTCGAACGTTGCGACTACTACAACCTCACCGGTGGCGTGGTCGCCCTGCACAAGGGTTATAAACTGTGAGAGCCCCGGTGCCGCTGGTGTCGGCACTTGATGCAGCACTGAACCGGGTGCTGCAACTCGACCCGCATGCCGCCGAACGCGTCCGCGCCCTCGAAGGCAAGCTGCTCGCACTGCATATCCGCGGCCCCAATATGACGCTCTACCTGTTACCCGTCGATGGCCGCCTGCAGGTGCATGCCTTTGCCGAAGGTCATATTGATACGACCATCTCCGCTACCCCGCTTGGGCTGGCCCGCCTCGCTCTGGCAACCGATAGCAGTGATGCAATGTTCAAGGGCGAGGTAAAAATCGTCGGCGATGTGGCCTTCGGCCAGGCCGTAAAGGACCTGCTCGGCAATATCGATATCGACTGGGAAGAACTGCTCTCCAACGTGATTGGTGATATCGCCGCCCACCAGGTCGGCCGCGGGGTACGCGGGCTGAAGAACTGGGGACAGCATGCCGCAGCCAGTCTGCAACAGGACCTGGCTGAACTGCTGCAACAGGAAATGCGCGTGCTGCCGCAACGTGTTGACATCGAACAGTTCCTTGACGATGTTGATGCCTTGCGCGCGGACGTCGAACGTTTTGAACTGCGTCTGTCTCGTTACGAGCAACGTATAAACAATAATAACGCTTGAGCGACGACTGATCATGTTCGGACCGAGACAACTGCTACGCCTGGCGCATATCAATTTTGTCCTGACCCGCCACGGGCTCGACGAACTGATCTTTGCCACCCACCTGCTGCGGCCGTTACGCTTCCTGTATATCTTTGCGCCGTGGACCTGGTTCCGGCGTATTACCGCTTCACGTGGCGAACGCATCCGCCGCACGCTTGAAGACCTCGGCCCCATTTTCGTCAAGTTCGGCCAGATCCTCTCGACCCGTCGCGACCTGCTACCCGACGACATTGCCGACGAACTCGCCAGCCTCCAGGACAAGGTACCGCCCTTCCCTGGCGCCGAGGCACGCCGGATCATCGAGCAGGCCCTCGGCGAGAGTACCGACATCCTGTTTACCGAGTTCGATGAAACCCCACTGGCCTCCGCATCCATCGCCCAGGTACACACCGCGACCCTGCCCGATGACCGGCGCGTCATCGTCAAGGTGCTGCGCCCGGGCATAGAGAAGATTATCCGCCGCGACATGTCGATTCTGCATACGCTGGCGCGGCTGGCCGAACGTTACTGGGCCGATGGTCGTCGCCTGCGCCCCCGCGAGGTCGTCACTGATTACGAACATACCATCCTTGATGAACTTGACCTGATGCGCGAAGCGGCCAACGCCTCGCAACTGCGGCGTAACTTCATTGGCTCGAACAAGCTCTATGTGCCTGAAATCTACTGGCCAATGGTGCGGCGTAACGTCATGGTGATGGAGCGTATCCATGGCACCGTGATTAGTAACATTGCCGGCTTGCGCGAAAAGGGCATTAACCTGAAGCAGCTTTCAGAGCGTGGTGTTGAGATCTTTTTTACCCAGGTCTTCCGGCATAACTTCTTTCACGCCGATATGCATCCGGGCAATATCTTTGTCGATGACAGCGGGCTTTATATCGCCGTCGACTTCGGCATCATGGGTACCCTGAACGCGGACGATCAACGCTACCTGGCGGAAAACTTCCTCGCCTTCTTCAACCGCGATTACGCCCGCGTTGCTGAACTGCACGTCCAGTCCGGCTGGATCCCGCGCACTACCCGGCTGGATGAGTTCGAGGCGGCGATCCGTTCTGTGTGTGAACCGATCTTCGAGCGGCCATTAAAAGAGATTTCCTTCGGTAACCTGTTGCTGCGCCTGTTCCAGACCGCGCGTCGCTTTGACATGCCGATTCAGCCGCAACTGGTATTGTTGCA
>NZ_JAVVES010000059.1:0-1322 GCF_032250955.1 Sulfuriflexus sp.
CGTATGTTCGCCGTTTTTAAGGAGTTTTTCGTTTTTTTGTTCTTTTCTTCTTATCTCATTTCTATCATCACCCCACAGTCAGGGCCATGGCCGGGCACGGCATGCCACCACAAATGGTCACCCTCATGAAGCCCTGGGCGGTGATGATGACCCTGAGCGTGCCGAAACAGAACAGTGGCGAATTCCTCGATCTGAAACTCTATAACATCGCGACCCGCCGCAACATGCAGACCCACGCACTGGAAAGCTACGAGGAGCAGCTATCGGTCTTCGACAGCATGTCGCTGGCCGATCAGAAGAAAATGCTGGCCCATACCCTGGCCGAACTCGATGCCATGCCAGCGCAGTTTGAAAAACTGCGACGCGCCTGGCTCGCCCGGGATCTGGCAGAACTGCAGAAGGTAAGTAACGAACAAATGCCGGCAAACGACCCCGCCAATGAGAGACTCATGGAAGACCTGCTCGACAAGCGTAATCACAAAATGCTGCAGCGCATGCAGCCGCGTCTGCAGGAAGGCCGTGCCTTCATCGCCGTCGGCGCCCTGCACCTGCCGGGCGAGCAGGGCCTGCTGAACCTGCTCGAACAACGTGGCTACAGGGTAGAGGCAGTATATTGATGATTGATGAATTAAAGCCCCATTGATAGAGAACATACGTCCTTTTTTCAATCAGCAATCCTGAGCATCGGCAGGCTAAAGGTCTCGCCATGATTAAATTTCACTTCCAGAATGCAACCGGCCTTTTGCAGCGTTATCTCGACTGGCATTGGTCTATTGTCGCATCGCTCACATACTTGTGAAATTCCCATATAAAACAATCGGTTAAAATATTCTTTGCTAAATAACCGCGTTAAGATATATATTTTTTATATATTTCAATAAATTGTATTTCAATTGTACATTATTCATACAATTCAATGGCCATTTCGGCGTAATTCAGTAAGTATATAATATTCTAATATTGCATGTTGGCCCGGTAGTCACTACAATTTGCCACCTGATTATTAACCCCATAGATTCAAAATCTTGCTTAGGAGAAATTTATGGACCAGAGCTATTACGACACTGTTACTACCATGGAAAAAGATGGTATTGACCCAGAATACATGGATGGCTGGATGAGCGGCTATCTTCACAACCCTATCCGTGAAGAGCAGCGCATCACCGAGGCCTACCAGGCAGGTTTTGATGACGGTCAGGAAAAGAAGACTGACAACATGAGCAAGTACAAGAAATAAGACGCTTTCTCTTGTTTGTTAAAAAAGGCAGCTAAAGCTGCCTTTTTTATTGCCCTGACCCATCGGAGATGGGTAGGGTACTCAT
>NZ_JAVVES010000059.1:1420-15105 GCF_032250955.1 Sulfuriflexus sp.
ATGATGAACCTCGAAGAGGTTCTATGAGTGGTGAAATTCCAAGCCACAGAAGCAAAATAGACAGCAAAAAAGCCAAAAACCCTCGAACCATCGGAGATGGTTGAGGTACTCATGATGAACCTCGAAGAGGTTCTATGAGTGGTGAAATTCCAAGCCACAGAAGCAAAATAGACAGCAAAAAAGCCAAATAACCCTCGAACCATCGGAGATGGTTGAGGTACTCATAATGGAACCCAAAGGGGTCCTATGAGTGGTGAAATTCCAGGCCACAGAAGCAAAATAGACAGCAAAAAACCCAAATAACCCTCGAACCAAACGAAGGGTAAGGTATCCATGATGAACCTGTAAGGTTCTATGGTGTGGCAGGGTTGCCTCGATCTCCCGAGGGGAGAAGGAATAGTTCAGGTTACCGAAAGAGCAAGAATTAAATCCCGTCCATCCTGTAAATCCTGTCCATTAAGGTTTTCTGCGTTTTTCGTAAATCAGCCAGAGCACCGCCGAGAGTATCAGGCTGACCAGCACGGTGATCACCAGCAGGCCCGGCTCGACACGATGCTCGGGCGGGGTTTGCAGCATTCCCCGCAACAGGAATATAGTCAGCCCGGCAAGGGGCAGCAGCGGCAGCACGACCCAGTAACGGAAACGGCCCGCCCAGACCTGCCAGCCACGCAGGGGCAGATAGAGCGCGAACAGGGCACAGGCTATAAACACTGCTCCGGTTATATAAATCAAATTCTCTCTCCACTTAAGCCACTGTTTCTCAAAGAATAGTGTTTAAATCGCGCCTCGACAAGCCACCTGGCTATGGTATGCTATGCGGCCTTTTTCCAGTCTCACGGTTAGCGCTATGGCAGAGCCACTCTTCAAGATCATCTTTGTAAACCAGTCCCGGGTTTACGAGGTCTATGCCCGGCAGGTCCAGCAGAGTAGCCTGTTCGGTTTTATCGAAATCGAGGAGTTTGTCTTCGGTGATAACAGCACCCTGGTTATCGACCCCGGCGAAGAGCGTCTCAGGGACGAGTTTGGCGTGGTAAAGCGCAGCTATATCCCCATGCACGCCGTGGTGCGTATCGATGAAGTGGAAAAACGCGGCACCGCCAAAATCGTTGCCTTCGAGGGCAAGGCCGAGGATGTCTACCGTTTCCCCGCCAGCGCCACCCATACCCCCAAGCCGGCAAACAAGGACTAGAGCAGCATGGCCTACAACAAGCTGGAAAAGAAACTCCTCCACTACATGGGCAAGGCAATCGCCGACTACAACATGATCCAGACCGGTGACCGTATCATGGTCTGCCTGTCGGGTGGCAAGGATTCCTTCACCCTGCTGCAACTGATGCACAAGCTGGCCCTGCGCGCCAACAAGAAACTCGAAGTGTTTTCCTTCACCCTCGACCAGAGCCAACCGGGCTGGGACGATAGCGGCCTGCGCGACTGGCTCGATGACAAGGGCTTTAACTACGAGATCCTGACCCGCGATACCTACTCGGTGGTCATAGACAAGGTGCCGGAAGGCAAGACTTATTGTTCGATGTGCTCACGCCTGCGCCGGGGCAACATCTACACCTATGCCGAGCGCAACGGCTTTGTGAAAGTCGCCCTCGGCCACCACCGCGACGACCTCATCGAGAGCATGCTCATGTCGATTATGTTCAGTGGCTCGGTGCGTTCAATGCCGCCCAAGCTGCTCACCGATAACAAGAAGCATATCGTCATCCGTCCGCTGGCCTACTGTCAGGAAGCCGATATCGCCGAGTATGCCGAGCAGCAGCAGTTTCCGATCATCCCCTGCAACCTGTGTGGCACGCAGGAAAACATGACGCGGCAGAAAGTGAAGGAGCTGATTCGCGGTCTGGCTGCGGATAACCCGAAGATCCCCGGTAACATCCTCGCCGCCATGGGCAACATCAGCCCGAGCCAGCTCATGGACCACAAGCACTTTGACTTCAAGGGCCTGGAAGAGGAACTCCTCGAGGCCGTGCAGGGCATCGACCTGCTCGGACACGGCCAGGGGTCAGCGTAACCCTAATCCCACAGATCCACGGTCTTGCCGGTATCGCGGATGCGATCGGCACGGTGCTCGATATAGCGCTGGAAACTGGTCTCGGTCTTGTAGCCGCCGGAGAGCACGTAATCGAATACCGACTGCACGTGAAAGGTCTTGAGGAAGGCCTCGATGCGGATGATTTCCTTGTCGCCATCAAACAACACCACTGATGGCGCATAGGCGATATTCAACTCATCCGCCCACTGGCTGGCGGTAGTCTGCTTGCCGGCCGGTGTCACCAGTGGCGTATCTGCATAGCGGTCGAGCTGGATAACGTGAAAGCCATTAATGACCGCCAGCGTATCCGCATCTTTGAGCGTCGTCTTATGCATTTGCTCGCAATCGGCACAGTCGGCCTGTTCAAAGAATACGGCCACGGGCTTCTTGCCCTTGCTCAAGGCGGCCAGGTCGTAAGGTGGCCTGGCGAAGAAGGGTTCACTGTGCAGGGCCGCTGCAGTGCGGGTCTTTGGCGCGGTGAACTGCTTGTAGTACTCGGCAAAGCTCATCTCGGTTTCTTTTTTCTCCGCGACGTAACGTAGTACGTGCATGAACTTTTCCGGGTCATAATAGCCGTTAATACGCAGCGCGACCTTGCCCTGTTCGTCAAAGAAGAGGATGGTTGGCGTGAACCAGACCTTGAGACTGGCGGCATAGGATTTCTCGTTATACTCCTTGCCATCCAGACCGGTCACGGCACGGTCACCCCACATGTTCATATCAATAGCATCAAAGTGTTCTTGCATGTAAGCAATCACTTCCTTGCTCCTGGTGAAGTTGTCTTTCACAAGCCTGGAGCAGTAAGGGCAGCCATTCTGGTGGAAATAGAGCATGAGCCGTTTGCCCGATGCCGCAGCCTCCTCGACATCTGCCTGCACATCAAGAAACGAAGGCTTGAACCAGTCAGGCATCTCAAAAAAGTCGGCGCCCTTGAATTCACCACGCTCGACCGCTGCAGGCTCCGCGGCCAGCCAGGGGCTGGCAAGAAGCCCGATTAACAGGCTGAAAAACAGTGTCTTTGGCATAATCTTGTGCCTCACCTTAATGATTTCTCCAGTTTGCCAGATTGCATGGCTAAAACAAGCTTGCCACTATCCATACTTATTCGTCAGTCTCGCCGGCCATCTTCCCGGTTGATTCCTCTGCCTCCCGCATATCGGGCAGCACCTTGCAGGCCGGGGCATAACTCTTCGGCAGGTGGTCACGGATCCCCGGCAGACAGATAAGATCCACCGTCACCAGCCCCGAGCACGTGGTGAACTGGATGGCCGTGCTGCCGTCATAGGCCACCATGTATTTGCGCGGCCAGTTACCGGGCGGGGTCTCGAGTAGCAGGTATTTTGCGTATACATTCTTGTTGCCCGCGCGCAGCTTTTCGAGCTTGCCGAGCGAAACCTTGATAAACGAGGCCCCGCGCAGCGGGTCTGTGCTGCGCCCCCACTCAAACGGCACGCCGTTGTTGAACTTGCGGAACATGGAGGGGCGGGTTTTCGAATCGGCACGGCAGGTTTCAAGCAATGTCTTGAGCGCCCCGCTGACCTTGTTCTGGGTCGGTTCATCGAGCGGGATCTCGACTCCCTTTTGCACTAACTCGCTCGTCGGCGGGAGTTCACCCAACAAGTCGACCAGGTCAACGGTGTCCGCGTGCACGCCCTGCGCTAACAGCAAGGTCAGGGAAAAGACTGTGGTTAACGACTTCATTTCATACACCAGGTGGACCTCTTGACTACGGCCACGTCCAATATGGGTTTATTAACCTGATATATCGTCAGACAGCGGGAAATGTTTAATGTTCAGGGTCGCCAGTAGCGGTAACCGCTCATTTGCAGACGGATTACCTCAGGCGCACCTGCCGGGACAAATTCGACCTCGAGGGGAAAGTCCTCCTCCACCAGGTCACTGGCCTGCATACTGATACGACAGGCCTTGAAGACCACGCCACGGCGACTCAGGGCCGCGAGCAGACCGGCTGTTTGCTGGTTGTTCCTGAGCAGGGAAACAATCCCGTCCTCATAGGCCACGACCTCGATGTGCAGCTTGTCCTCACCGATCTCATCAAGCACCTTGGCTATCTGCAAAAAGGCGCGGCGGTGGGAAAGGCCCTCTGCCGAACGGGTCAGTTGCATCACAAATGGCACCGGCGTTGCGGTGCCTGGCTCCGCCGCATGACCATGCATAGAGAACATAACCAGAAGGCTTGCGAGAAGAAAATAACCTGACCTGTTCCCAAACTTTTTTCTGTTCTTTATCATCTGAAAGCTCCAATCCTTAGCGACCCGGCATGGCCGAAATCATCACGCCCTTCGGCCCCTGCCCCATCAACAACTTGTGTTCAATGGCGAGTCGACCAACCACCTGTGGCCAGGGCACATTATCCATCCGCAGGCTGACCTGACCGGTGACCGACGGGTCAATATCGAAACTCACCCCGGCCTTGCTGGCAATCGCCCGCAGGGCCTCGGGCAAGGGGATTTGCTGGAAGTCGACCGAAATCAGGGCGGGTAACGCTAATTGCTGGTATTGCTTTGCTACCTGTTGACGCTGGCTGGCAATACTCGCCTGCTGGGCAAACATGGGGTCCCGGAACTGCAAGTCATCGACTGTGATCGGCCCGAAGCCCCCGCCACGACATTTGGTTGCGCTCAACTGGGCGACGCGTGACCGGCTGATATCGCCATGGGCACGGAAGCTGCCCACATAGTTGACCAGGTTCAGCATACGCGGGTTGATACCATTCAGGCCGCCGTAACTATTAATGATCGCCTGTGCATCCTTGCCGGCCTTTACCTCAGAAAAAACTTCCTGGGCCGCCTGCCCAACCATGCGACAAGTCTCAGCATCCCCGCTACCCTCCCGGCGACCGGTATCAGCGAGCTGTTTTTGCTCACTGCTCGCCGCACAAGGTGTTTGCGAATAGGTGATATTGCCGCCGACAGCCTGGCACTTGTAAGCACGTGCCGTGGCAGACGTACTCAGTAACAAACTCGCAACGCATAACAAACCAGCAATCAGCTTTGGCATATAAGGCTCCTGGAGCAATTTCCATAACGACAAGGATAAAGATTATAGGTGAAAGACTGAGGCAACCCCACTTTTCCGGACACTCCATCAGGGGAGGTCCAGCCTGAACCCTGTTTTCCCTTTCAAGTATTCTGATCCCTTGATCCAGTTTCGAATGTATAGCCCAACTCGAGCAATAGCCCTAACGCTCGAACTGTGCGGCGGCTTCTTGCGTCCGCAGCAGTGAATGGTTCGGCTAATTTGCCATCGGCGTGCTGGCTACGTACGTATTTCAGAGACTGGAATCTGGCGACTCGCTCAACAATTGTTTCGCTGATTGAAAGCGTTCTTCCACTTCCCGACGGTCCGCTTCTTCGGGCAGTCCCTTCCGAGCCCCTCGGGCAATCATTTCAGCGTGCCGTAACAGCGCAGCGCGATTCTCTGGCCGATGTACGGATCCTGCAACCTCGGCAATCGTCTCCAGCAGACGGATGGTCACAGCAGTGCTCTGCGGCCATATTGCCGAATCTGGTTGAACGCCACGTCCGTGACATCCGGGAACGTAAAGACAGGCGTTATGACCCGAAGCTGATCCCGGGTGTCATGTCGATAAGGCGACGGCATGTCTCGTTGAGCCAGGCGGCACAGTGCCGACCCCAGGTGGTCCACACACGTCATCGCAGTGTACGGATCGTTCACCCCGAGGGAGAGGGCTCGTATCGCGATCTCGACAAGCTGGTTGACCGCGAACTCAATGTCCTGCCCGGAGGTACGCTGGTTACCCAGGGCGAACGCGGCATTCACGCGATCCATCAGCTGATCGGTTACCCTGTTTCCTGGCCACACCAGCGCCAGCGGGCGGGCGGCAACGACATAGTGGCCGGGTCGTCGTTCCAGTCGAATAACGACATCCTCTTGCATGGCCAACGCCATCAAGGCGTCACCATCGATAAACTGTAGATAGCCATCACAGGCAGAGCTAATCGGACGTGCCTCCCGGTCGAACGTGTCGAGGAAGTCAGCGTCGGGTGGCCCCGTCGGAATCCGAGGTGCTCCCCTTCCTATGGTTTCCAGAAACAGCCGTTCTATACCCTCAATCAACTCCTTTCCAACCCGCGCCACGATCTCGTTGGCCTGGATAGAAACAGACACATGATGGATAAAGTAGATCAACACCCCCACACTCACCACCGCAAATAGCACACCGAGGGCGACAGAGAAGTGGGGGACGAAGAGGATCTCCTCAGCGCGGCGGATGGTGCGCAGGACGAGCAAGCAGTACAGGAAGGTAGCGACGAACGTACCGAGTACCACCTGGGTCGGGGTGTCGATCATGAAGTTGCGGATCAGACCGGGTCCGAGCTGTGACGAGGCAAGCGACAGGGCAACCAGGGTCATCGAGAAGACCACCCCGGCGATAGTTATCATTGATCCGGCAATGGCCCCCAGCAAGGAACTCGCCCCTTCCGCCCCACCGGTGAAACTCAAACCCCAGTTAAGCGTCAACCAGTCCGTCACCTGCGTATCCAGGGCGACGGTCACGAAAGCCAACACCATCGCCCCGCCAGCCATGACTGCCGGGAGAAACCAGAAACTGGAGCGAATACGGTCCCATGCTTTGAATATCTGCACTCTCATAACGACGCCATCTCGTTCATTCGCATGTCCTGCTGGGCCGAGCGCTTGGGCTCAGGTGCGCATGAAGCAACGCGGAATGCGTAAACTTGACCCAGTTGTTAGCCGTCATTTATTTGTTCCTGGTCTCCATACGTACGCTATCACCAATAAATTACGCCATTGCAATATTCGAGCAGCAACCGTGATAATGTTTTGTATGGCAGCTACTTGTCATCATCACGAGTCAACTTCTGATATACACCAAGACCGACCACTACCAAAATAGCCGCAATTAACAAGAAAGTGGGGTAGATCAGCATAGTCATATCTTTTGTCCCGGCGTCAAAAATGAACACCAGGGCTTCCAGGCTTACGGCAATGGCAATGATGGCGAGAAACTTTAATAAAGTCCCCCTCTGTTTTGCGGGCGACTTCGTGACACTGCTGCTGAAAACTTCTTCCTCCAACAAGAATTTGGAGACATCAAAGACAGCCATTCCAATCACGATCAAGCCGATGGCATTAAGAAGGGCTGTGACAAACAAGGTTTTTTCGTGTACCGAGACCCATATATCCCATAAGGCAACGCCCATCATTGTGAGACTGATAACACCCAGGCTTAAGCTGATGAGTCCATAAACAGCACGCCCTATCCAATCAGAAATATTTTTCGTCTTATTCACCTTTACTCCGATTCGCCAATTGATTTGTTGGCATATATTGCTGTTAACGTCCAAGCACAGCCGCGCGTAGCGCGTCGGCTGGAGCTTTTTGTTAGGGGGCCCGCTATCACAAACTGTCCTTCGAAATGAGCATGCGCGAACGCAACATGATTAATAAAGGACAACCCACAATGAATGACGGCATATACGGCCCATCTTGAATCTGGAAGATCTGTCAGGATAAATCAGCAAGCCGATATGCCAGAGGAAAACTATTACTGCAGCCAACAAGACTGGGTAGACCGTCCGATTATCACCGTACTCCGAGAAAGGGGATGCCGCATATGTCCAAACGACTACCAACATGCTTACTACGATAGGCGCAGCCAATTTTGGCGTTGTTAGTTTACCCAGCGGCATCTCTTTCTGTTCCCTAACTATATATGCCGGGCATAAAAGCCATATAACACGCCAAAATTGGGCGTGAAACGCCATTGCAGCCACAATATTATTTTTGAATTCATAGGGTTATTAACTAATGCTCCGTATTAGTTGAGGTGTGTTATGTCTCATTTATGAAGAAAATGAGTTTATTTTTCATAACGTTATATCCTTTACCTGAATCTACCCCTATTCATCCATCAACGTCAAGGAGGACTAAAATGGATTCTTCTACTATGCCCGGCCAAGGTCCACGTTTGCTTGATTCCGTACGCGAGGTTATGCGTGTACATCATTACAGCATCAGCACAGAGCGCTCATACATTCAATGGATTAGACGCTTAATATATTTTCATAATAAACGTCACCTGGAAGATATGCGGCCGATGAGGTCAGAGCCTGTTTAACCCACCTTGCACTCAATCGTGATGTTTCTGCATCGACGCAAAACCAGGCATAGAAAATTTAAAACAACTTGCAAACCGGCCCACCCTTGCTGGCCAGCACGCTGCTGATGTGCGGGTGGTTCTGGAGTTGGGTGAGGATGTCTTCGTAAAGCTTGTCTGGTGTGTTGCTGGCGAAGATCAGGTCAACGGAACCATCGTCGTTGGCCTTATAACTGGCGTATTCTTCACTGCCGTCGTACTCAAACAGGATGTTGGCGACGGCGGCATCGGCCTGTGTTGCTTCATCGGCGTGGCTGAGTGAGCATATGCCCAGAAAACACGCTAGCAAGGTGGTTACAAGTAATCGTTTCATATGACGGTTACACTGAAGTTCTTTTTGTTATCTGTCAGAGTTTATTATCTATCGCCTTTCGGATGGTTTCAAATTCCTTGCCCTCATCCCACAGCATAAAAAGGCCACCTCGCGGTGGCCTCTTTATGCTGTGACATTAACGCATAATTTTTACATCACTCATCCGTCACGCAGCCTTCCGAGGCGTTTTTGACGTTCTTGATGAACTTGTAGAGCGTGCCACGTTTGGTCTTGTATTCGGGCATGACCCAGGCGGCCTTGCGCCTGGCCATTTCGGCATCGCTGACCGCCACATCGAGAACACGGCTGTCGGCGTCGATGGTGATCTCGTCGCCATCCTTCACCAGCGCGATGGGCCCGCCTTCCTGGGCCTCGGGCACGACGTGGCCGATAATGAAACCGTGCGAGCCGCCGGAGAAACGGCCGTCGGTGATCAACGCCACGTCCTTGCCAAGACCGGCGCCCATAATGGCCGAGGTCGGGGTGAGCATCTCGGGCATGCCGGGGCCGCCCTTCGGGCCTTCGTTGCGGATGACGATGACGTCACCCTTCTGGATCTTGCCGTCTTCGAGCCCCTTGAGCATGTCTTCCTCGCAGTCATAGACACGCGCCGGGCCGACAAAACGCAGGCCTTCCTTGCCGGTGATCTTGGCTACCGAGCCACCCGGTGCGAGCGAGCCCTTCAGGATCTGGATATGCGCGGTGGCCTTAATCGGTGCCTCCAGCGGCAGGATCACGTCCTGGCCCTCGGTCAGGCCGGGCAGTTCGGCGAGGTTCTCGGCGATGGTCTTGCCGGTCACGGTCAGGCAGTCGCCGTTGAGCAGGCCTTTTTCAAGCAGGTATTTCATCACCGCCGGGGTACCACCGACGTTGTGCAGGTCTTCCATCACGTACTTGCCGGACGGTTTCAGATCGGCAATGAACGGCACACGGTCAGAAACGACCTGAAAATCATCAATGCTCAATGGCACATCCACCGCCCGCGCCATGGCCAGCAGGTGCAGCACCGCATTCGTGGAACCACCCAGTGCCATCACGATCACCATGGCATTTTCAAAGGCCTTGCGGGTCATGATGTCACGCGGCTTGATGTCCTTCTCGAGCAAGTGGCGCACGGCAAGGCCGGCGCGGCGACATTCGTCGAGCTTGCCCTGGTCCACGGCCGGGGTGGACGAACTGTAAGGCAGGCTCATGCCCAGCGCCTCGATGGCCGAGGCCATGGTGTTGGCGGTGTACATGCCGCCACAGGCACCGGCGCCCGGACAGGCATGCTCGACGATCCCCTGCCGTTCGTCGTCGGAAATCTTGCCGGCGAGGAACTCGCCGTAACTCTGGAACGCCGAGACGATATCGAGACTCTGGCTGTCGAGGTGGCCCGGTTTGATGGTGCCGCCATAAACCATGATCGCCGGGCGATTCAGGCGGCCCATGGCGATCAAGGCGCCGGGCATGTTCTTGTCACAACCGGGGATAGTCACCAGGCCGTCATACCATTGCGCGCCCATGACGGTCTCGATGGAGTCGGCGATGATCTCGCGTGATTGCAGCGAGTAGCTCATGCCGCTGGTGCCCATGGAGATGCCATCGGAGACACCGATGGTGTTGAAGCGCATGCCGACCATGTCGGCCTCGACCACGCCCTTTTTCACCACGGCGGCGAGGTCGTTCAGGTGCATGTTGCAGGTATTGCCCTCCCACCAGACGCTGGCGATACCGATTTCCGGTCTGGCCATGTCAGCCTTGTCCAGGCCGGTGCCATACAGCATGGCCTGGGAGGCCCCCTGTGATTTTGGCTCGGTGATACGGGAACTGAATTTATTCAATTTATTACTCATGACTCACTCCGGTCGCGAATGGCGCCCTGGTTTTCTGTAAATTCCTGTCTATCCAATCCCGCCCGGCGGGCGAGGCTTTGCATTACGTGCCTTCTCAGGCAAACTGGACGGCGAACACCCGCCAGCAAGCGGCAAAGGATAGCAGAAATGCTCACAAAACGCTGCGTTATGCCGTGTTTTGCCCCAGGGGCGGGAGAGAATATTAATAACTATTCATAATAAATAGCATGATGAGGATTACACCATGAGTATTGATCGTATCGTTATGATTTTTGCCGGTATCGTTATCCTGGCCAGTGTTGCCCTGACCCATTACCACAACCCGAACTGGATGTGGCTGACCGTGTTTGTGGGTGCCAACCTGTTCCAGGCCGGCATCACCCGCTTCTGCCCGCTGGCCATCATCCTGAAGAAGGCCTTTGGCACCAAGCCCGGTCAGGCCTTCAATTAAGCCAGTCTCCCGGTATGCGGTGGCCGCAAGGGCCACTGCAACACCGGGGCATTTACCATGAAAATTATTGAAGTTATCGCCGATAGTGGCCACCTCGACACCATTAGCGGCATCGCCGAACAACATGGGGCCGAGGATCACTGGATCGGGGCGATAGCTGAAGATGGCCGCAGCGCGGTGCGCATACTGGTGACCCCTGAATCACGCCAGGCCATCCTCGATGCCCTGCAGAGCGTACTCAGCAGCAGTGAGTCGGCGCGCATTGTGATCCAGCCCGTCGATGCCAGTCTGCCGCGCCCGGAGATCGATGAAGAGAGCAGCAGCCGCCGCCGTACGGCCCTGAGCCGTGAAGAACTGTATAACAGCGTCGAGAGAGACAGCCAGCTGGATGGCCGCTTTTTGTTTCTGGTTTTCCTCTCCACCATCGTGGTCGCGATTGGCCTGCTCGAAGACAACGTCGCCGTGGTCATTGGCGCCATGGTGATCGCGCCGTTTCTCGGCCCGAACATTGCCCTCGCCCTGGGCAGCTCGCTGGGAGATAACAATCTCATCTGGCAGGCCCTGAAGACCAACCTTGCCGGCCTGTCGCTGGCCATTGTGCTGTCGATCGGCCTCGGGCACTGGTGGCCATATGCCATCGAGAGCAAGGAAATGCTCGCCCGCACCAATGTCGGGCTGGATTCCGTCACCCTGGCGCTGGCCTCGGGGGCCGCCGCCGTCCTTTCCCTGACCACGGGGCTGGCCAGTGTACTCGTGGGCGTCATGGTGGCCGTGGCCCTGTTGCCACCGGCCGCGGCCATGGGCTTTATGCTAGGTGCAGGTGAGTACACACTTGCAGGCTCAGCCGCGCTGTTGCTGGCGGTCAATATCGTCTGCGTGAACCTTTCCGCGAAACTGGGTTTTTTGTTCCTCGGCATCAAGCCACGGACCTGGCTGGAACAAAAGCGTGCCCGCCAGTCCATGAGCAGTTATATCCTCTTCTGGTTCCTCTCTTTGTGTGTCCTTATCACCTTGATCTACCTGCGCCAGCAAATTGCGCCCTGACAGGCAATTATCCCCTCAAACTGTCGCATTATAATAACCCAGCAATATGCTGGGCTATAAACCTTATTAACGTCCGGACGTCATGCTTAATCATGCGGATGACCGCAGAAACAAGAGTAAGGTCAGGGCATGACCGGGAGTTAAGAGTTGAAATCGTGTTCCGGCGGCAGTGCAGCGCCCGCAAAAATCCTGCTGCATATCGAGAGCCAGCCGGTCATTTCCCGCCTGCTGCGCAGGATCCTCAAGAAACGTCAGGATATCGCCCTCTTAAGGACTCGCTTTGACGAGCAGGCCCTGGTCTTTATTCGCCGCGTGCACCCGGAATACATTGTCGCCAACCTCGATGACCTCGGTAACAGCCCCGGGGAGATCTGCGAGGCACTGGCGATGCTGAACGAGATACATGCAGGCAAACTGCTTGTGAGCGGTTATGACACTTCACTCATTCAGCAACGCTGTGGCGAAATGCGCAACGTAGTCGTGATGGATTTCCCCTTCACCACCCGGATTTTGGCTCTCCTGGGCGATGGTGGCGAACCCGGGCCCGCCGGCTGAAGCGCTGCCTCACTGACATCACCCCCTTGTTCAGGTACCATCCTCCCGACTTTTATCCTTGATGAAGCTTCCGTTCGGGTATTTTGCACATGAATAATTTTTTCCAGTATCTCATCCTGTCTTTTCTTCTTGCCGGCCCCTTCACCTCGGTGAACGCAGATGAAGGTCTGCCCTGGTGGTGGGACGATGCCTGGTGGACCCAGGGGCAGCTCGAGGTGCCGACCAACCATAAGGTGAAAACCGAGTGGTCTAATGCGCACAATGACGATATCGAAATACCGGTGATGATCGCCCGCCCGGACGATAACAAAAACTATCCGGCCGTGCTCTTCCAGCATGGCCGTCGCGGACTCGATGACCTGATTCAGCTACACGTCAAACGCCTAGCCGCACGCGGTTTCGTGGTGGTGGCGCCGGATGTGTTCAGTGGCCGTTTTATCGAGAAATTACCGATCGAACACGACTATGCCGTAGAGGGCGATGTAAATGCGGCACTGGATTTCCTGCTGGCACGCAAGGACATCAGCAGCCAGCGGGCCTGTGTTTATTCCCATACCCGTGGCGGTTACATGACGCTGAAGGTCGCCGTAAAATACAAACGCCAGGATAACGACCTGGCCTGCTATGTCTCTTACTACCCGCACATGCAGGACCCGAATGCCCCCGAGGCCATGCAGGTGTATCGCTACGCAATCGAGGCCGATGACCTGAAAATCCCGGCCCTGATCTTTATTGGTGAGAACGAGCAATATCAGCGCCGCCGCTCGATCGAAATGGCCGTCACCTCGCTGCAGGAAAAACAGCGCCCGGTGCGCCTGATCATCTACCCCGGTGTCGGCCGCGGCTTTGATTTCCGCCCCGAGGCGGTGCGCACCTTTGCCGACGACCTGGCGGCCAAGGATGCCATCCAACGCGCCGCAAGGTTTATGAAGCAAAACCTGAAATAAAGAAATTGATGAATGATTGGCTCACAGAACCCTAAGGGTTCATTGTGAGTACCTTAACCTTCTCTTAGAAAGTTCAAGGCAATTGATGATTGATGAATAAATGCAAGGTACGTTTCGCGGCCTGTAAAGTAAAAAGCCCATAGAATCCAGCGGGGTCGCAATCCACCGGGGTCGGAGTCGCTGCCTAGAGGTGCTTTCGACCTGATCACCAACCTCGCGGTCCACTGTTCCAGTGAATCACCACGCCCGCGCGACTCTGAGGTTCCCCCAATAAAACGGACGATTTAATTACCGGTAGCTCGTTCTTCGTACTCCACCGGCGTCATATATTGT
>NZ_JAVVES010000005.1:0-65849 GCF_032250955.1 Sulfuriflexus sp.
CTTCTCCCAACGGGAGAAGGGATAACGCCGATTAGAGGGGGATGATATTTCATGTGTTCATGCGCATCTATCAACCTGTTTACCCTATTTATCCGAAACTTACCGATTGTCAGGCTTATGTTAACGGGACAGCAGTGACACCAGGTATAAAATCACAGCCCATCGAATCACATCAACACAGTTGCCATTTTGTAATGCCTGGGATATGTTGTGCCTTACTTCCGGTACAAGCACTAGATATAGTGGTTGTGGAAACAGGGAACCCGGTGTGAATCCGGGACTGTCGCGCAGCGGTATTGGGGAACGAAAGCTACAGCGCATTGCGCAGGCACTGCTCAAACGAGTGGGAAGCCGTAGCCGTAGACTGGTCAATCTTGACCATGCCCCTGAGTCCGAATACCTGCCGGAGTGGTGAATCTGCCGCGGTTAGCCGTGCGGATTCGTTAACCGGGCCTCGCGTAAGGTCACAGGTTGAGCGCGCTGTTCCGGGCGAATGCCCACCGTTACTGCCCTCAATCCCTGTCCGCCCGCTGGCCCCTGGAATGATCAAACCACGAGGGCCAACATGCATACTAACGCGCCATTAGCAGCCACTTCGCAGACCACGACGCAAGTCGCCTGCCACCATCAATATGACGTGATCCGCCGTAACGGCGAGTTAACCCGCTTTGATGCGGGCAAGATCCACGTTGCTATCAGCAAGGCCTTTTTGGCCGTCGAGGGCAGCGCCGCCACCGATTCACGCCGTATCCGCGAAACGGCGGAACAACTCACTGATCAGGTGGCCGAGGGCCTGTTCCGTCGCTTGCCCGCGGGCGGTACGGTGCACATTGAAGATATCCAGGATCAGGTGGAACTGGCCCTGATGCGTAATGGTCAGCACAAGATTGCCCGCGCCTACGTGCTGTATCGTGAAGAGCACGCCCGCCAACGCCAGACTGATGAAGGTGATGCGGGAGAAGCGGCCCGTAGTCGTATCAACATCACCCTGACGGATGGCCGACAGCAAGCACTTGACGAAGCACAACTCAAAACCATCATCGCGGAGGCCTGTGCCGGCCTGGACGATGTGATGGGTGACATCATTTTGCATGAGACACTGCGCAATCTGTTTGACGGTATTTCGGAGCAGGATGTCGCCAGCGCCCTGGTGATGAGCGCGCGGACTCTAATTGAGCACGAACCCAACTATTCCTACGTATCGGCACGCTTGCTGTTAGACAGCTTGCGCCAGGAGGTGACTGCGTTTTTACACAATGGGCCACAGGGGCATGTGAACCAGAATGACATGGCGCAACGTTACCCGGAGTACTTTGCTGATTACATCAAGCGTGGGGTGGCGTTGGAGTTAATTGATCCCGAATTGTCACGCTACGACCTGAACCGGCTGGGGCAGGCCATCAAGCCGGAACAGGATTTGCAGTTCACCTACCTGGGTCTGCAAACATTGTATGATCGTTATTTTATTCACAGCGATAACCAGCGCCTTGAGTTGCCACAGGCCTTTTTCATGCGTGTTGCCATGGGTCTGGCGATCAACGAGGTTGACCGCGAGAGCCGCGCAATAGAGTTTTACGAATTGTTATCGTCGTTCGATTTCATGAGTTCCACACCGACGCTATTCAATTCCGGGACGTTGCGTCCACAGCTTTCATCCTGTTATCTCACCACTGTACCCGATGACCTGGATGGTATCTATAGCGCCATCAAGAACAACGCCTTGCTGTCCAAGTTTGCCGGCGGACTGGGCAATGACTGGACCCCGGTGCGAGGACTTGGCGCCCATATAAAGGGAACCAATGGGAAATCGCAAGGTGTAGTGCCATTTTTGAAAGTAGCTAACGATACTGCAGTGGCAGTCAACCAGGGCGGCAAGCGCAAAGGGGCAGTGTGCGCCTACCTGGAAACCTGGCATATCGATATCGAGGAATTCCTGGAACTGCGCAAGAATACGGGTGACGAACGGCGTCGCACCCATGATATGAACACGGCCAATTGGATACCCGACCTGTTTATGGAGCGCGTTGCGGAACAACAGCAGTGGACGCTGTTTTCTCCTAACGACACACCGGACCTGCACGAGTTGACAGGAGAAGCCTTCCGCCACCGATACGAGGCATATGAGGCTATGGCCGATTGTGGTGAAATCACGATATTCAAACGTCTTGATGCCGAAAAACTGTGGCGCAAGATGCTGGGGCAATTGTTTGAGACCGGTCATCCGTGGATCACCTTCAAGGATCCCTGCAACATTCGTTACACCAATCAACATATGGGCGTCGTGCACAGTTCAAATCTGTGTACGGAAATTACCCTGCACACTTCGGAAAAGGAAATCGCCGTGTGTAATCTAGGCTCGGTGAATCTGGCGGCCCATGTGTCGGCAGATGGCCTGGATATGGAAAAACTGGAACGCACCATCAGTACTGCCATGCGCATGTTAGATAACGTTATTGAATACAACTATTACGCCGTGCCAGAGGCGCGTAATGCCAATCTTCGTCATCGCCCGGTGGGGCTGGGGATAATGGGCTTTCAGGATGCCCTGTACAAACAGCAGCTTGCCTATGCCTCGGTAGAGGCGGTCGAGTTTGCCGACCGATCCATGGAGGCGGTTTCCTATTACAGCATTGCCGCTTCTTGTGACCTGGCGCAGGAGCGTGGTCGTTACTCCTGTTTTGACGGTTCGCTATGGAGTCAGGGAGTGTTGCCCCATGACTCGCTCGACAGGCTCAAGCAGGCACGCGGACGCTTTCTGGAAGTGGATGAAACCACCAGCCAGGATTGGGATACGTTGCGCAAGCGCGTGCAGCAGACAGGCATGCGTAACTCGAATTGCATGGCCATTGCACCGACCGCGACTATCTCCAATATCTGTGGTGTTTCACAGTCTATTGAGCCGACCTATCAAAACCTGTTCGTAAAATCCAACCTGTCCGGTGAGTTTACCGTGGTCAACACGTATCTGGTGGACGATCTGAAAAACGAGGGCCTGTGGGATGAGGTTATGGTCAATGACCTGAAATATTTTGACGGCTCGGTGCAGGCCATCGATCGTATTCCCGAAGTCATTAAGCAAAAATACGCGACAGCCTTCGAGATCGATTCACGTTGGCTGATCGAAGCGGCGTCACGGCGACAGAAATGGCTGGACCAGGCACAGTCTTTGAACCTCTACCTGGCCGAGGCCAATGGTAAGGCTCTGGACAATCTATATAAACTGGCCTGGTTGCGTGGTCTGAAAACCACTTATTACCTGCGCACCCTTGGCGCGACCCATATGGAGAAGACTTCTGCAAGTGCTGTTACCGCTGAGGCACCCATGGTCTGCTCCATTGATAATCCTGACTGCGAAGCCTGTCAATAATAAAAGGATTTCATCATGTTGAATTGGGATGACCCTTTAAAGAGCAACACGTTCGTCACGCAGCAAGACATCAAGCAGCCAGCGGTGCAGCAGCGGCTTGCTGAACCGGGGCAGGCTGACGACAACCGACTGGAGCCAATATGCGCAGATGACAAGCGCGTGGTTAATGGTATGGCGGATATCAACCAGCTGGCACCGTTCAAGTATCCGTGGGCATGGAAATATTTTCTCAATGCCAACAAAAATCACTGGACGCCACTGGATATCAATATGGCACAGGATGTCCAGGATTATCACCACAAACTGAACGAGGCCGAGCGTCATGTGTATGAAAATGTGCTTTCCTATCTGACCACTTCAGATATTCTGGCTATGCGCAATGTGGGACTGGCAGTGATGGACAAGATGAGTGCCCCGGAATTGCAGATATACCAGGCGCGACAGGTCTATGAAGAAGCCTTGCATACCTGGACTTACCAGCACTGTATTGAAACCATCGGTCTGGAACAGGGCGAAATCTATAACCGTTACCGCGTGGTGCCGGCGATCTATCAAAAAATCAAGATTGCCAATCAGCGCCTGAACTCTGTATTACGTCATGATATTGATCTGAATAATCGCGATGACCTGGGACAGTTTCTGATGTCCTATATATTTTTTGCGGCTGTCTTTGAGGGATGTTGGTTCTTCAATGGCTTCAGTCCGATATTCGCCCTGCAGCGTCGTGGCCTGATGAAAGGCACAGCAGAACAATTGCAATATATTATGCGTGATGAAGTCATGCATTGTGGTTTTGGTATACGCACTGTCAAACAGCTGATGATGGAAGAAGATATTTCGCCGGACGCCAATGACCTGCGTCAGATGTGGGATGAGGCAGAGGCCGCCGAACAGGCCTATGCCGATTATATCCTGCGAGAACCGATCCTTGGCTATAATGCTCAACATCATATTGAACAGTTCCGCTACATTGCCAATCGGCGTGCGCGCCAGCTGAATTTTGAAGAGCCTTTTCCCGGGGCACAGTGTGCGTTGACATGGCTGGATGAGCAGTCCAACATCCGTAAGGAGAAAAATTTTTTTGAAACGCGTGTTACCGAATATCAAACAGGGGGCGGTTTGAGCTGGGATTAACAGACGGCTAAGGAATAGCAAGTTTGTCAGCATAACCAGATGGCCTGGGCCGGACCGGTTTGTTACTGGCGGGATCCTGCCACGCATACCATATCTCGCGGCGTGGCAATCCTTGCGTATAGCAAAAGTCTATTTGTTGATGTGGCATGGCTGGTAGCCAGCATGAAGACGTGAAAAAGCCGCCTTAGTCATTCCTTTTTCCATACTAAAATTGTATGATTGGACGCAGTCTGCGGACCACCCATAAAAAATGCTTATTAAGAAATCGAACTTGTACCTTCTGGCTTTCCCAATTGCCCTGATGGGCGCCGTAGACATGTTGTTTGCCGGTATAGCCAGAGGATATGGTGATGAGCAGGTGCTTGCATTTTTTGAGCCGGGCCTGGCCTATTTAATCATCGCATCATTCTTTTTGCTGGCAGGCAAGGGCTTTGACCCTTCAAAAATAAGATATCGGGATACATTGTTTTTTGCCGTCATTACCTGGGTATTGATGGGATTGTTAGGGGCGGTTCCGGTGGCCTTTGTTACGCATGTCAGTGTAACCGATGCTGTATTCGAGTCCATCAGCGGACTGACAACGACTGGCGCAACAATCCTGACCGGGCTCGACCTGATGCCTGCATCCTTTCTCTTGTATCGACAATTTCTGCAATGGCTGGGCGGCCTGGGCATCGTTATCTTTGTGGTCGCTATCCTGCCGATGCTAAACGTGGGTGGAATGAAGCTCTTAAGGGCGGAGACACCGGGGCCGATGAAAGATGAAAAGCTTTCGCCCAGGATTGCGCATACAGCACATTACCTCTGGATCGTTTATGTATTGTTAACGATTATTTGCGCGCTCAGTTACTATCTTGCTGGCATGACGGCGTTCGACGCAATCGCTCATTCACTTACAACTATTTCCACTGGCGGGTTCTCGACGCATGATGCGAGTATGGGCTATTTTGACAGCTTCCTGGTGCTGCTGGTTGCCGATATATTCATGATCCTCGGCGCCATCAGTTTTGCCTTGCATTTCAAGGTATGGTCCAGGTTTCATCCTGCGGCTTACCTTCGAGATGAAGAGACCCGGGTTTTTATCATTATCATTGCCGTATTTTCCATAATAATATCAATTTCGTTAATAAATGCTTACCCGGAGATGGGAACATTATCCGCAGTCAGCAATGCCGTCTTTCACTTGATTTCATTCATAACCAGTACCGGCTATGGCGCTTCCGGCTTTACTGAATGGCCTGTTGCGCTAACCTTGTTGCTGGTTATTGCGGCCTATTTTGGAGGCTGTGCAGGCTCAACAGCCGGTGGCAACAAGATAATACGTAACATCATTACCGGAAAGTTGATCGGGCGTGAGATAAGACGTCTTATACACCCATCCGGTGTCTTTCATATAAAAATGAATAACCGATCGATGTCCAATGACATTATTGGCGCTACACTGGCATTTATGTTTATCTCGGCATTAACAACTGTGGTGTTCACTATTTTATTGATGTTTACGGGTCTCGATTTCTGGTCATCGTTAACCGCTGTAGCAGCCTGCATTAACGTATTAGGCCCTGCATTTGGAGAACTAGGGAGTAACTTTCAACCCGTTTCAGATGCCGGCACATGGATGCTTTCATTTGCAATGATCCTGGGAAGGCTTGAGTATTTCACACTACTGGCGCTGGTTCTTCCCGCCTTCTGGCGGAGATGACACCGGTCAGGAATTCCCGGTATTCTTCCCCGGACGCATCAATGATCAATACTGGTACAGAGTGTCGACAGTAATATTCCATACTGTAATGACCCCGTCTGGCGCAGGCTTGCCCGTAATCAATCCTGGTAACTGAATGTTTCAACTTATCCGTAACTGGCTGGACCGGCGCATTATCAAGCGTTCAACAATCACCCCTGCACAGTGGGCGGAGGCATTTGCCAACCTGCCATTGCTGGGCGGACTGACGAGGGCGGAGAGACAGCGTCTGCAGGAACTGGCTATTTTGTTTCTGCATCACAAGGTCTTCGAGGGCGCGCACGGTCTTGTGGTTAGCCAGGCAATGGCCTTAATCATTGCCCTGCAGGCCTGCCTGCCGGTATTAAAGCTGGGACTTGATGGCTATGATGGTTGGCGCGCGGTGATTGTTTACCCGGCCGGCTTTGCGCCACAACGCGTCGTGACGGATGAGTATGGCGTTGAGCATTTTGTGCAGTCCAGCCTGGCGGGCGAGTCCTGGTTGCGCGGGCCACTGGTACTGGCGTGGGATGAAAGCGAACGTGCCGGTATCATTGACGGTCATAACCTGGTCATTCATGAGTTCGCGCACAAACTCGATATGCAGAACGGGGTCGCCAATGGTTATCCGCCCCTGCATGCCGACATGGACTCAAGCGCCTGGGTCGAGGCCTTCAGCGCCGGTTTTGCCGACATCCAGCATAAATGCAGCCACGGCAAGGCCGTCGGTATCGATTGTTATGCCGCGACATCCCCGGCAGAATGCTTCGCAGTGTTGAGCGAGGTGTTCTTTGAAAAGCCTGCTGTCCTCCAGCGACACTATGCCGCGATCTATGAGCAAATGCGCCTGTATTATCGACAGGACCCGTTACTGAGACTGAGCCGTTTATGAGGCCCTGGATTTTACTCGATAGTGCCACTGTCCCCGGTGGCGGCGGGGAACTGCGCCTGTATCAACGTGGTGAAGAATTCTCGATCAAGATCGTTGGCCGCGGTGAATTGATGAACAGTCGCATGCACGGCTCCGAGGACGCACTTGCCGAACTGACCTGCGCCCGACTGGCGGCATGCCCGGCGCCGCGACTACTCATCGGTGGCCTGGGCATGGGCTTTACGCTGGCGGCGGCGCTGCAATATTTTCCTGAACAGACGGAGATTGTCGTCGCGGAACTGGTGCCGGCCGTGGTGACGTGGAACAAGGGCCCGCTGGGCACGCTTTCCGGTCAACCGCTCGCCAACCCACGGGTGAGCGTGCGCGCAATGGATGTTGCACGCATCCTTGAGACAGAAGAACAGGCCTTTGATGCTATCCTGCTGGACGTGGATAACGGCCCGGAGGGCCTGACGCGCAAGGAAAACGACTGGCTCTATAGCATGAACGGTTTGAATGCCGCTTATGCGGCATTGCGCCCGCAGGGGATCCTGGCGGTGTGGTCGGCGGGCCCGGATCAGAATTTCCAGCAGCGCCTGCACAAGGTCGGTTTTGCGGTCGAGGAGGTGCGCGTGCGTGCCCATGGCAAGAAGGGGGCGCGGCATATTATCTGGTTCGCCCGGCGTCCCGCCTAACCTGGTTACCCTTATATTTACTCCTTATATATAGACTAGACGTTTTCCCCAGCCGAAGCACCGGCTGTATCGTGAGCCGGCGTCTGACCGATATTGAAAGCTTTGCTACCGTGCTCCATGAAACGACAGCACGCACTTACACATCTAAAGGCAGCAGTGAGCAAACTTCGCGATAATATCAAATGACGATTTTGTGGCGTCAGCCATAATCATTTGATGCTCACGCTTGCGGGTATGATGATGTGCAGAGGTCCATCAGTGATGGGTTTTCATCCTCGCGGCTAACTGCTCCCTTATCTCGCGCAAACGTTTGCGGTAGGTCTCGTAATAACTCCTCGGCGTGGATGCGCTGTACGCACCATAATCGAAACCGTTTTTATGCACATAGTCCAGGAATTCTTTTTGCAGTTTTATCTGTACCTGAATGAGTTCGTTCGCCGGGTTATCCATGATCTTGTTCTCCTGTGATTGGCATCTGCAAAAGGCGGCCGGGCTGACTAAAGCGTTAACAGTCGGCAGGTCTGATATAAGACTTAATCTATACAATGAGTCGCAAAATGTCTGCCAGGTAGTATTACTATGATCAAAGGCTTTAAAGGAAATTTGTGCAGTCGGTAATACGGGGTAACGCCTATATTCATTATAAAACTGGTGGCTAAAGATTGAGTGCACTGGGCCCCTGTACGTGTTCGCAGATTTTTTTATGTTGACTTTACCGGCATGGGCACTGTCAAGCACGTTTTGCGGAGTCCTGGATAAATGGAATCAATCAATGGCATTACATGAGAACGATATCCGTGGTGTACCGTATTTCCCAGGGGTAGCAAGCGGCCGTCTGCAAAAGGGCGCGAGTGGTATGAATACGCAGAGCATTGTGCTGCTCTCGCAAGACGAGATAACCGCATACCCTGTCCTCCCGGCGGGCTTTATTGTTACTGAAGCCGCACCCTTTTCGCATACATTGATCGCCTTGCTTGGCCTCGGTGTGCCGACCGTATTGATCACTGCTCGACAGGCTGCAAGCCTCAAGCAAGGTGCGTTACTACAGATCGATGGTGCCAGCGGGAAGATCAGCGAAGGTATCGCTGAAGCCTCGCCGCCAGCTCCGCCTCGCCACCGAGATAACCGGCAGGACAAGACCGGCTCGCCGTTTCTGATGGCTGATGGTGTGGCAGTTAATTTGTGTGCCAGTGTGCGGCGGTTGACAGCTGTGAACCAGGCGGTAGCACAGGGGGCGACTTGCATCGGCCTGGTGCGCTCAGAATTCTTGTTGCCGATGAATGGCCGGCAGCCGAATCAGCCATTCTACCGCGAGACCTGCCGTGAGCTATGCGAGGCGGCCGCACCCTTGACGGTGACATTCCGGTTACTGGATCTGGCGACTGACAAAGTTCCCGGATGGGTGTCAAAATCAGCCATGACGAGCCAGGCTGTGGGCCTGCAGGGTGTGCGCCTCTACCATATAGATCCTGTCCGCACCGTGGTCGATGCACAGCTTGCCGCGCTCGCTGATTTGTCCGGTGAGTTTGTCTTCCGCTTGCTGGTGCCTTTTCTCGTCAGGCCGGAAGAGTACGCGTACTGGTTATCGGTTATCCGGCAACACTTACCCGATACTGTAGCGGTCGGCGCCATGGCCGAAACGCCTGCCGCTGTACTGGATATCGGGAGCTTACTCGAACAGGCGGATTTTGTCGCCATAGGCTGTAATGACCTGATGCAGGGTTTATTTTCCGCGGACCGGGACCAGCCTGCCTTACGGCACTATCTCGATCCGTATGCCCCTGTCCTGTACCGGCTTCTCCGCCAGGCAGCGGAACAGGCAGGTCGGTCATTGCCGCTTGTGCAGCTGTGCGGGGTGTTGTCGCAACTGCAGGGTGTCCTGCCTGTGTTGCTGGGCCTGGGATACCGTACATTTTCGGTAGATGCGCCGTTTATTCCCTATCTTGAGCAGGTTGTTGCAGCTAGCTCGCAGGCCGGGTGCGAGGCACTTGCTGGGCAGGTCTGTGCCGCAGCAAGCACGTACGAGGTGCTGGAGATACTGCAGCTACCGACGGACAGGCATCCACCATACCTGTCCTGAATGCGCATTTAGTCCTCTCGATGGTGCTTGAATGCATGCCAGACAGACTGCACATTGGCATGCGCATGTCGCATCACGAGTGTGATCGCGATTTCTTCAATGGCCGCGAGTGTCGCCACTATTGCCGCCACGTATAGCGGCCAGCGTGCCCAGTCAGAAAAGACGACAATATAAGCCAGTATGGATATAAACACGGCGGCCTTGACCGACCAGGTGTGATAGCTGGTCAGGGTTCTGAACTTGAGCAGGCCGACAATCACCGGCGCCGTAAAACTTGCGATAATGACCAGTATCGTTATTATTTCGTCGATTATAATGTCAGGCCAGAGCCACCAGGCAGCCACGATCAGTGTGCTGTAGATGATAAAATCACCAACACTGTCCAGCAGGGCACCAACATCTGTAAGCTGGTTTAACAGGCGCGCCAGAAAGCCATCGACTACATCGGTAAACAGGGTAAAAAGAACAGCCAGCATGTATAAAACGGGTTTCTGCTGCCAGGCCAGCCAGAGCAGGACCGGCGCCATCAATATGCGGATGAGGCTGATAAGGTTGGGCAGGGTGAGAAGGTCTTTTTTGTTAACCATAAAGCTCCTCGTCGATCATCCGGTAAGGCAGGGGGAGTCAAGAGTAAGGATTATCTTCCTGCGGCCTGGTCCGGCGTTGCCCTTTGGACTCTCTGCAGCTTGCGACGGCGGCTATGCAAGGAGGCTATCATAACCGATAGCCTTCTTTTCGCATACCGTAGGCTTCGACAAGTTGGTCAATAGCTGCCTGGTCGTAGGCACGCAAGCCACTTAAGACCATTGTCTTTTTTCCACTACCGACTATTTCATCGTCGGCATTGATGCAGAATTCCAGGCAGACACTGCCACGCTTGCCCTCGACGCTGAGGCTGGAGCGGCACAGTTCCAGTTGCGGGTCATTGATATCAAGACGCTGCATGTCGATGGTCATACTTTCATAGATGACCAGCGGTCGCTCGGGGTTGATCATGACCCCCTGTTCGGCCATGAGCGGGACCAGGATGAGGGGGAAGGTCTGGCCTGAAAATTCGACATAGCGACGGGTCAGGTTCTGGAGCAGTACCGGCTCACTCGAGCTTGCACCTTCTCGCTTGATGTCCAGGTAGTCTTTGCCCTCGCTGTCACGGATAGTGATCGATTCGGCATTGGCGTCGGGGAAGATCAGCTTAACCCCGTCACTGACCATGCCGAGGAAAGTAAAGTGCATATGCTGGCTGAGGCCGTACTGTTTCAGTACAAGGGCAAACAGCAGGTCACCGGGCACACAAAAGCGCTTTGCATCTTCATCGTGAATCGGGTTGAAATCGCCGGCGATGTACTTGGCGAAATGGCTGGCCTGCTGACGTGAAATGTGGATGGTTCCACTATTGTTTTGATAGTAATCGTCCAGAAACATGGTCCGTTCTCGGCTGTTTGTTTAGTAAAAAGGCAGATGACGTATTCTAAACCATGCCGGGGCCGGATGGGGGAAAATATGCCGGTTTATGTGCCCGGCAAGCTGTTCAGGAGCGGCTTTTGTCGAGGTAATATTTTATAAAGAGCCCGGTAATGACAATGGCGGAAATCAGCAGCGGTGGGCCATAGACCGAGATATCCAGCAGTTCACCAAGTGCACTATAGCTGGTGGCGGTGTAGATGACACCGGCATAGAAATAGGTCTTGATGCTGATACCGATGATCGTTGCGGGAATGAAGAGCAGCCACTTGATCCGCAGCATGCCGGCACTGTAATTAATCAGCGCATGTGGAAAGCCTGGCATGATGCGCATGGCGAGTACGGTAAAAAACTGGTCCTGTTTTTCCAGCAGTCGATATATATGCGAGTTCTGTACCTTATCGGACCACTCCTGGGTAAGTCTTGCGGAAAACAGGTACGCCGTCAGAGCCCCGAGCGTGGTACCCACGGTAAGAATCAAGGTAGCGGTGCCCGGCGGGTAAAGGGTGGCTGCCACCCACAGGAGTTGTGAGCCGGCAAGTGCGAAGGTAAACAACAGGACCTGCAATAGTATAATGACCAGGAACAGCCACCACTGATCAGCGAACCCACGGCCGATACGAATCAGTTCCTGCGGGTCGAGCAGGTCGAAGGCCTGCATGGTGACGCCGGCCGCTACCAGCAGCAAAAGGATAAGTAGTCTATACAGGTTCCTGTGCAATATCGGGCTCTCCATGAGGGTCAATGCCAGCATAGCATGCCGTGAACGGTGAGTTTAATCCTTCAGTGTGATCAAAACATGGTGATTCCCTGACGCGCAGCGCCATCGGCACGTCTCTATTGGACAATATTGGTGCGTTCTTTACTTTGTGTGCACCGTTATAAAATGATATGAATACATTGCCCTCTGGGTTTAGAATGTCCGCTTATGCATATTGTACTACTGGCACGCATAAATACGGGTTAATCAGTAAGCTGGTATAAACATTGCAGCTACCAACATAATAGGTGTGGGCAAACCAGGGTACGATTGGTCTGCCCGACACTGTCCTGGCAGGTGAGATATGAAACTAGCAATGGTAGGTTTGGGAAAGATGGGTGCAAACATGGTGCGTCGCCTGGTCGCAGATGGTCATGAGCTGGTTGTCTATAACCGGAGCATCGATACGGCACATGCCCTGGCTGCGGAATTCGAGCATGTGACCGCTGTGAGTAGCCTTGACGAACTGGTGGCCGCGCTGCCCGCGCCACGTGCCATCTGGTTAATGGTGCCACACCAGGCGGTGGATGAAAGCATTCATGAGTTGTTGGCAGCCGGTATCGAGAGAGGTGACTTGCTGGTCGATGGCGGCAATTCCAATTTCAATCTCAGCAAGCAACGCGCCGCGCATCTCGCTGCCTCGGGGATAGAGTTTGTTGACTCGGGCACCTCCGGTGGTGTTTGGGGACTCGAGAACGGCTACAGCATCATGGTCGGTGGCACGGATGCGGCGGTGGCCATGATCCGTCCTGCACTGGAATCCCTGGCACCGGCGAAAGACAGGGGCTGGGGCCACGTCGGTCCGAGTGGTGCGGGCCATTATGTGAAAATGGTCCATAACGGTATTGAATACGGCATGATGCAGGCCTTTGCCGAGGGCTTTGAATTACTCGAGGCCAAGAGCGAGATGGATCTCGACCTGCAGCAGGTTGCCGAGATCTGGCAGCATGGCAGTGTCGTCCGTTCCTGGTTACTGGACTTGATCGCTGATGCCTTTGCCCAGGACCAGGCACTTGAGTCGCTGAGTGATTATGTGGACGATTCGGGTGAAGGACGCTGGACGGTGCAGGATTCCATTGACCTCGCCGTGCCGACACCGGTACTGACCCTGGCCTTGCAAATGCGTTTTCGTAGTCGACAGCAGTCATCGTTTTCC
Organism: Sulfuriflexus sp.; assembly: GCF_032250955.1. Lineage (NCBI taxonomy): Bacteria > Pseudomonadati > Pseudomonadota > Gammaproteobacteria > Chromatiales > Granulosicoccaceae > Sulfuriflexus > Sulfuriflexus sp. Next base: position 13,245 of record NZ_JAVVES010000005.1, read on the forward strand.
GGCAAGGTATTAAATGCAATGCGTGCGGGCTTCGGTGGACATGCAATTAAACCGCCTGACTGAGCCAGGGGAGCGGCATGAACGAACGAGTAACCAGACAATGCCTCGGGGAACCGACCGAACCGACGAATATTGTCATTTTCGGTGCCGGTGGTGACCTGACCAAACGCAAGCTGATCCCGGCATTGGTCGAGATGCTGCACTGCGGCCTGTTACATCCGACGAGCTATATCATAGGTGTGTTGAAAGGCCGTACCTATAATGAATGGCTGGACTCGCTATATCGGGGCATACATAAGTATGCACCTGAAATCGACATGGAAGATCAGGAATGGCAGGACTTCATTGCCATGTTCAAGATGGTGCCTGGTGACCTGCAAGATGATACCACCTATGCGGAACTGGCAGACGCGCTGGAAACTATAAATGGCCATAGCAATGCACTGTTCTACTGTGCTGTCCCCCCGGAATGGTATACCACCATTGCCACTGGACTGCACAAGGCGGGACTTGCCGATGAGGATGCCGGTTATCGACGTATCGTGATCGAAAAGCCTTTTGGTATGGATCTCGATAGTGCCAGAAAGCTGAACGGCGAATTACAGAGAGTGCTTGATGAATCACAGATCTATCGCATTGATCATTATCTCGGTAAGGAAAGCGTCCAGAACCTGCTCATATACCGTTTTGCCAATAGTATTCTCGAACCATTATGGAATCGAAACTATATCGACCATATCCAGATCTCGGCTGCTGAATCAATTGGTATTGAATATCGTGCCAATTATTACGAAAAATCAGGTGCCTTACGTGACATGATGCAAAGCCACCTGATGCAGGTGATGACGCTGGTGGCAATGGAACCGCCGGTGGAGTTTACAGCTGACGCGGTGCGAGATGAAAAAATCAAGGTACTGCGCGCAGTGCGGTCATTCGCGCCGGAGAACATCAAGAAGCAGACTGTTGCCGCACAGTACAGTGCCGGCACAATAGATAATAATAGCGTCAATTCTTATGTGGCAGAGGATGGCGTGTCAGCGGATTCGGCTACCGAGACCTTTGCCGCGGCAAAATTCTATATTGATAACTGGCGCTGGCAAGGTGTGCCGTTTGTACTCTGGACCGGTAAGCGTCTACCGAGGCGGGTGTCCGAAATTGTGATCCGGTTTCGTACGCCGCCATTTAACATGTTTGATCCTGAGGGCAAGCCACCCCTGGCGAACGCACTCGTATTTCGTGTGCACCCCGATGAGGGGATTGCGTTGCGCATGAATGCCAAGGTCCCGGGCCTGACCACCGAGATGCGACGGAGTGTGATGCGCGCACCCTATGCTGAAGAGTGGGGTGATGTCTCTGATGCCTACGAGGTCTTGCTGCACGATGTCCTCATCGGCGATGCGACCCTGTTCTCACGTGCTGATGAGGTCGAGGAGTCCTGGTCGATCCTTGAGCCGATTCTGGAAGCCTGGAAAGATCGCATCGCTATTAACCGTTACCACGCCGGCACCTGGGATATCGAGGGTATGGATGAACTCTTTGCAGACTGTGTCCTGGGCTGGCACAAACCCATGTACTGATATGCACCACTGGTCTGTTTATAAAGAGATGGAAGACGCTTCGTGTGCTGCCGCGGAATTCCTGGCCGACAATATCCTGGCCGCCGTTACCGCCCGGGGTGTTTGCCATGTGATCGTTCCTGGCGGCACAACGCCAGCGCGCTGTTTTGACTTGCTCGTACAAAAGCCGCTGCCGTGGCAGCACATCTACTGGTACCCCGGTGATGAGCGCTGTTACCCGGTCGGCCATCCTGAACGTAACGATGTGATGCTGCAGCAACACCTGCTTGCGAATGTACCGGACGGCCATTTTTATGCCATGCCTGCCGAGTCAGGCCCGGAGCAGGCCGCGCGGGCCTATCGTGAACGGATTGCCGACGTTGACGTATTCGATATTGCCTTTCTTGGCCTGGGCGAGGATGGGCATACGGCAAGTCTTTTTCCGGGTGACGCGGCTTTGCAGGACAGGAATTCCGTCGTGGCCGTCCATCATGCCCCGAAACCACCTGCCGAACGTGTCAGTATGGGCCTTAATACCCTGCGCCAGGCAGGCCTGCGCATGGTATTGGCCGGGGGTGACGGCAAGGCTGCAATTGTTCAGCGTATCCGGGCAGGCGACCCGCTGCCGGTAAACAGCATCGGCGACATCCACTGGTTTCTTGACGAGCGATGCATGGCCTAGCCGATTACAGAGTGGCTCAGGCAGGTACATATTCTGCCTACCGCGCACGGGATTAATGCCTGGTGATGATATAAGGCTCGGTGTAACGTGACACGCGCCTGGCACGGAAGACACGGAGTTGGCGTGATATTTGTTTTTTTAAGCGGGTTTTCTTTTTAATACCAACGAGGAGAAGACGAAATGAAAATGCCGGTAATTCGTGACAAGGCCAGGGAACTCGGGATCAAAACGGCTCGATTGAGAAAAACGGAGCTGATTCACCGCATCCAGCTGAGTGAAGGAAACTTTAGTTGCTTCGCCTCGGCGGTAGCGGGTGATTGTGATCAATGGCAATGCCTGTGGCGTGATGACTGTTTCGTTGCGGCGAAAAAAGCGCCTGGCTAATGAATGGCCGCATCCCTGTCTGCCAGGGCTGATTTATACAGATCGATGTAGTGTCGGGCACTGTTCTGCCAGGAGAAATCACTGCTCATGGCGGTAACCTGTAATCGGCGCCACAGACGGGTCTGTTGATACAGCTGCAGTGCGCGTTTCAGCGTGGCCAGCAATTCATCTGAGCTGTTTGGCTTAAACACAAATCCATTGGCCGTGGCATTTTCAATATTTGCAGGACTGGCATCGACGACAGTATCTGCCAGGCCGCCGACGTTTGTGACAATCGGTAACGTACCATAGCGCAGGCTGTATAGCTGGTTGAGCCCGCAGGGTTCAAATAAAGAAGGCATCAGAAACATATCACTGCCGGCTTCAATCTGATGCGAGAGGGCCTCGTTGTAACCAATGATGACCTTGAGCTGTTCGGGGTGTTCCTGCGCCCATTCGGCGAGCTGCATTTCATAATGAACTTCACCTGTACCGAGTATGACCATTTGTATCGGCAGCGCCAGGATATCGAGCATGCCCTGCAAAATGATGTCCAGGCCTTTTTGCTCCACCATGCGGCTGATAAAACCAATGACCGGAATCTTGGCATTAACAGGCAAGCCGAGTTTCTCCTGCAGGGCGGCTTTATTCTGGATTTTTTTAGCAAGGGTTTTACGTGTATAGGTGACGGCCAGGTGAGGATCGGTTCCTGGGTCCCATACTTTCTGGTCAATACCATTTATGATGCCGGAGAGCCGATCCCGCCGATGCTGTAACAGACCCTCCAGTCCGCAGCCATATGCTGGCAGAAGGATCTCCATGGCATAGGTTGGACTGACGGTGTTGATCCGGTCAGCGAAGACCAGTCCACCCTTGATGAAAGAGAGTTGTCCATAAAATTCCAGGCCCTGCATGCTCCAGAGGCTATCGGCCAGTTTCAGGTCACGAAACGTCGGGTAATCAAACAGCCCCTGGTAGGCAAGATTATGCACAGTGAAAACGGTCGCGGGACGGGAAGGGTGTTGGCTCAGCAAAGCCATGGTCAGCCCGGACTGCCAGTCATTGCCATGTACAATGTCTGGTTGCCAGTCCAGGGCCAGGTTGTCGAGGGCAATATCAACGGCAACTTTGCAGAAGATGGCAAAGCGCAGGGCATTATCATGCCAGGGCTGGCCGTCACTGTTCATATATGGACCGCCCGGGCGGTCAAACACGGCCGGGCAATGCACCAGCCAGGTGAGGACATTACTGTCAGGCAGGCGGGTTTCAAGCAGTTCAACATCGAGGTTGTAATAGCTGGCAGTGGCCAGTCGCCGGGGAGCTTTTACCTTTTCAAGCACTTCCGGATAGGCCGGCAGCAAAATGCGGACATCCTGTTCCAGTTCAAGCAGGGCCGCCGGTAAACTGCTTGCAACATCGGCAAGTCCACCGGTCTTGATCAGTGGAAAAACCTCGCTGGTCATATAAAGGATATTACTCATTCGCTCTTGATAAGTACCAGTCCCGCCAGTGGCGGCAAGTCAAGTTGCAGTGATGCAGGTCGATTCATCCAGGCCAGCTCTTCGGAAGCTATCACCGGGTAAGTACCGACATTGCTGCCGGCATAGAACCCGGAATCAGAATTAAAAATAACCGTGTAATTTCCATGCAGCGGTACACCAATCCTGTAATTATGCCTGACTATCGGGGTAAAGTTGAGAATGACAATAATGGTTTCGTCATCAGATTTTCGCATATACGAGAGTATTGATTGATCAGTGTCGTGGCAATCTATCCAGTCAAATCCATCATAGTCAAAGTCGTAAGTATGCAGGGCCGGGCGAGTCCTGTACAGACTGTTCAGGTCTGCGACCAGCTTCTGTACCCCTGCATGCAAGGGGTATTGCAGGACATACCAATCGAGTGCCTTGTCGTGGTTCCATTCATCACCCTGACCGAACTCGCAGCCCATGAATAAAAGCTTTTTCCCCGGGTAGGTAAACATATAGGTATAAAGCAGGCGCAGGTTTGCAAAACGCTGCCATTCATCGCCCGGCATCTTGTAGAGCAGGGAACTCTTGCCATGGACGACTTCATCATGTGAAAACGGCAGGATAAAATTTTCCGTGAAGAGATATAAGAGACCGAAGGTGAGTTGATCATGGTGGAAGTGGCGATGCACGGGATCCTTGCTCATATAGTCAAGCGTGTCATGCATCCAGCCCATATTCCATTTCATGCTGAAGCCCAGCCCGCCAAGACTGACCGGCCGCGTGACTTGTGGCCAGGCGGTGGATTCCTCTGCCATTATGACGGTGCCCGGGTGTAGCTCATGGGTGAGGGTATTCAGTTCGCGCATGAACTCGATGGCTTCGAGATTTTCATTGCCGCCATGCTGGTTCGGTAGCCAGTCGCCGGCCTCGCGAGAATAATCAAGGTATAGCATGGAGGCAACAGCATCGACACGCAGACCGTCGATATGATATTCCTTCAGCCAGAAGAGGGCACTGGCGATCAGAAAATTTCTGACTTCATTGCGCCCGTAGTTATAAATAAGCGTGCCCCAGTCACGGTGCTCACCACGCCGGGGATCCTCGTGTTCATAGAGAAAGGTGCCATCAAAGCGGGCCAGTCCGTGTACATCCTTGGGGAAGTGCGCCGGTACCCAGTCCAGCAAGACACCGATGTCATGTGCATGGCAGTAGTCGATGAAATACCGGCAGTCATCAGCCGAGCCAAAACGGCTGGTGGCGGCAAAATAGCCGGTTGTCTGGTAGCCCCATGAGGCATCCAACGGATGCTCGGTGATAGGTAGCAATTCAATATGCGTGAAGCCGGTCTCCTTGACGTGTTCGACCAGCCGGTGGGCAAGTTCACGATAGTTGAGAAACTGCCCATTCTCGTCACGTTGCCATGAACCAAGGTGGCATTCGTAAATCGACATCGGTTCATGCAACCAGTTTTTTTCCTTACGCGTGGCGAGCCACTCGTGATCCTGCCACTCGAATATGGAGGTAGCACAGGTAACAGAGGCCGTTTGCGGCCGGATTTCAAGTTGTTGGGCATACGGGTCACTCTTCGTGAGGATTTCCCCGCTATAGCGATTCCTGATTTCAAATTTATACAGCGTGCCAGCGTCCAGACCCGGTATAAACAGTTCCCAGACACCGTTGTCGCCGCGCGAGCACATCGGGTGACGGCGTCCATCCCAGTTATTGAAGTCACCAATTACGCTGACCCGACCGGCATTGGGTGCCCAGACCGCAAAGTGCGTGCCGCTGATGCCGTCAACGGTTTTGGGATGCGCACCGAGAATATCGTAGATATTAAAATGCCGACCCTCACCAAATAAATACAGATCGTAATCCGATATCAGTGGGGCGAAACTATAAGGGTCATAGAAATAACTGATGTGGTTCTGCCTGTCTATGCGGGTCAGTTGATAATGCCTGGGCAGGCTATCGCACCTACCGGTGTATATAAAGAAATCCGTATCAGCGATGCGCCGGCAAGGAACATCGGCTTCCGTCATGCGCAGTTCGAGTGTGTCAGGCGCATAAAAGACAATGGGCTTATCAGGGGCATTTTCCTGTATCCCCAGTATCTGTCGCGGGTCATAATGCGTGGCGCTGGCGATCTTGCCGAGATCTTTTTCAAGGTCATGGATATAGGCAATGGTCTGGCTATCCAGGTCCGTCGTGTTAGTTGGCATCTATTTATCATCCCTGTCGGAAAAATTCTTTCGCATATCTAATAGGCACTGCAAGTTTTGTGCAAATCCGTGCCAACATCAAGCATATAGAAGTATGAGGCTGGCTTTTTGGTTATTTAAGCAAACAGACTTGATGCGTAAGCCGGTTATCGAATATGTTTATACGCACCATATTGATACAGTCGGCTCGGTCTTGCACAATAATAAGACATTCTGTATGGAATCACAGGCGGTTTTATATGAGGGGAACTGCTGATGTATTTCACCACCACCACCATCACCAGAACCAGGCAAACGTAAAACATTGATGCCGTCTGACATAATTCTGTTACTTTATAACATGGTAGTGGCTGGCATGTCTGCTTAAGCAGAGAAGCACCGGATTAGGCGCTTTTATATGGCTTGTTTCTTGCAGTTACCGTAATAACACATATAAGAATCAGGCCTTAATTGATTCAGAATGGTTCGATCCATACTCGATGGCAGGAAGAGAATTAATGAAGCCGCATAGATCACAGCGTTTTATCAGTAACCTGACAAGGAATACCCTTGCCTTGATCATGGCCGGGGGACGCGGCGCGCGTTTAAAGGACCTGACGCAATGGCGGGCCAAGCCGGCCGTGCCATTCGCCGGCAAGTTCCGGATCATTGATTTCCCCTTATCAAATTGTATTAATTCAGGTATCCGGCGCATTGGTGTGCTGACGCAATACAAGGCACATTCACTGATTTTACACATCCAGCGAGGCTGGGGGCATTTACGTGGCGAGTTTGGTGAATTTGTGGAATTGTTGCCGGCTCAGCAACGAATCGAGGCCTCCTGGTATGCCGGTACTGCCGATTCGATCTACCAGAACCTGGACATTATCCGTGCCCATTCCCCGGAATACGTACTAATACTTGCTGGTGACCACATATACAAGATGGATTATGGTGCGATGCTGGCCAAGCATGTCGAGAAAAAGGCCGATGTAACGGTGGGCTGTATCGAGGTGCCTATAAAAGGGGCTTCCGCCTTTGGCATAATCGGCATTGCCGAGGATATGCGTGTCCTGAGTTTTGATGAAAAGCCGGCTTCTCCGGAGCCGATGCCGGGTAAAGATGATCAGGCATTATGCTCAATGGGTATTTATATTTTCAATACCGACTTCCTTTTTGAACAATTGATTCGCGATGCCGACACGCCGGAGTCCAGTCATGACTTCGGCCACGACATCATCCCGGAAGCGATAAAAAATTACCGGGTTTATGCCTATCCGTTCACGAATTCACAAACAGGCATTCAGGAATACTGGCGGGATGTGGGCACCGTAGATTCATTCTGGGAAGCGAACCTTGAGCTGATTGGCGTGACCCCGGAGTTGAATCTGTATGATGATCAGTGGCCGATCTGGACCAGCCAGGAACAATTGCCGCCAGCAAAATTCATCTTTGACGATGACGACCGTCGTGGCATGGCCGTCGATTCCATGGTTTCCGGCGGCTGTATCATCTCCGGGGCCAGAATCACGCACTCACTGCTGTTCTCAAATGTCAGTGTAAATGAATATACCCAGGTAGATTCCTCTGTCATATTGCCCGATGTTGTCATTGGCAAGAATTGTAGAATTTCCCATGCCGTGCTCGATAAAGGCTGTGAAATCAAGGATGGTATGGTGATTGGGGAAAATGAAGCTGAAGACAGAAAAAATTACTATGTATCTCCAAATGGTGTTGTGCTGGTAACACCGGACATGCTCGGGCAGGCCCTGCACCATGTCCGTTGAAACACCTGGGAAACAGCCTTTGAATGTTGTTATCTATTGGCATATGCACCAGCCGGACTACCGCGACCTTCGCAACGGCGAGTATCATTTACCATGGACATATCTGCATACCATCAAGGATTATGTCGATATGGCGGCGCACCTGGAAAATAATGACAGCGCCAGGGCAGTGGTCAACTTTGCGCCGATCCTGCTGGAGCAAATCGATGATTATGCCAGCCAGCTGGAGAACTACCTGCATCATGGCAAGGCCCTGCGCGATCCGCTCCTCTCGGCCCTCGCCGATCCGGTATTGCAGCTGGACCCGGATGAACGTCTGAAATTAGTCAAGGCCTGCCTGCGCGCCAACAAGGAACGCCTGATCCAGCGCTTCGATGTCTTTAACACCCTGGCCGAAATGGCTGAGGTGGCAATTGAGAATCCGGATAAACTGGCCTATTTCTCGGAACAGTACTTTTCCGACATCCTTGTCTGGTATCACCTGGTGTGGGTGGCGGAGACCGTCCGCAAGAATGATGAGCGGGTAAAGGCCCTTATGCATCACGCCCGGCACTTCAGTATTCACGACCGGCATACGTTGATTGAATTGATACATGAATTGATTAGCGGCGTAATCGGGCGTTATCGCCGGCTGGCGGAAAGCGGTCGCATCGAGCTTTCCATGACGCCCTATGCGCACCCGATTATACCGCTGCTGATAGACATCAAGAGTGCCGAAGAGGCCATGCCGGACGTCGATCTGCCACTGGCTGCAGCCTATCCTGGCGGACTGGAAAGGAGCCGTTGGCACATGCAACAAGGCCTGGCGGTATTTGAGAAACATTTCGGTGTTGCACCGACAGGTTGCTGGCCATCCGAGGGTTGTATCAGTGCTGAAACAATCGAGCTGATTGCCGGGATGGGAATGAAATGGCTGGCAAGCGGTGAAACCGTGCTCAGAAACTCACTGCAAAAATCAAATCTTGACGCCAATGGCTGTATCCATGATGTATACCGCTTCAGGGACAAGGAAACAGCCTGTTTTTTCCGTGATGATGGTCTTTCCGATCTGATTGGTTTCAAGTATTCAGACTGGCATGCAGACGATGCTGTGGCTAACCTGATCCACCATCTGGAGGACATTGCCGAAAACTGTGCCGATAAACCTGATGCAGTGGTATCCATTATCCTCGATGGTGAAAATGCCTGGGAATATTATCCCGAGAACGGCTATTACTTTCTGTCGGCGCTGTACGCAAAGCTTTCCCAGCACCCGGGCCTGAAGCTCACCACTTATAGCGAATATCTCTCCACCTGCAAGAAAAAGGTAGTCTTGCCCGAGATCGTCGCGGGAAGCTGGGTTTACGGCACCTTTTCGACCTGGATAGGCGAAAAGGACAAGAATCGTGCATGGGACATGCTGGTAGAGGCAAAAAAGCATTATGACCGGGTAGTCAAGGAGGGCAAGATGGACGATGAAAAGTTACATGCGGCGATGATGCAACTGGCTACCTGTGAAAGCTCTGACTGGTTCTGGTGGTTAGGTGAATACAACTCTCCGGAAGCTGTTGCGGCATTTGATGAACAGTTCAGGCTGCATCTGAGTAATCTTTACCAGTTGCTGGAGGTTGAAGTTCCTGAATATCTTACCCGGCCGTTTTCATTTGGTAGCGGCACCCCGGCAATGGGCGGTGCAATGCTACCCGGAAAACACGAATAATCATGGTTGTCAGTGGCGAACATGCATCGATAGCCACAAGCCGTTCTGCAGGCATATTACTGCATCCGACCTCCTTGCCTGGCCCGTACCTGAATGGTGATATAGGCCATGAGGCCTACCGGTTTATTGAGTTCCTTCATGCTAACGGTCTCAAGGTCTGGCAGATGCTGCCGCTTGGGCCAACCCATGAGGACAGGTCACCCTATCAGTGCCTGTCGGCACATGCCGGTAATCCTGAGCTTATCAGCCTGGACTGGCTGGTTGATCGTCGCTGGCTGAACATGGAATGCCTGGGGCTGGCAGCCACCGACGAGCACTATCGACCATTATGCCTGAAGCAGGCAGGACTCAAGTTTAACAAGGATGCCGGCCAGAAGTGGCAAGACAGGCTGGCTGCATTCAAGCTTGAGCATGTCGCCTGGCTAAACGACTATGCGCTGTTCGTGGCGCTGAAGAAAAAATATCAATCCAGACCCTGGTATCTGTGGCCAGAGTCAGTCCGCCAGCGTCGGCCGCAAGCCATGCAATCAGCCGCTACCGAGCTGGCAGATGAGACAGAACAGGTCATATTCGAGCAGTTTATATTCTTTACCCAATGGCACGAGGTGCGTGATTATGCGGCGCGGCATAATGTAAAGCTGTTTGGTGACATGCCCATCTTCGTGGCCCATGACAGTGCGGATGTCTGGGCGAAGCGACGCAATTTTCTGGTTAACAATGATGGTGAAATGGAGTTTGTTGCCGGTGTGCCCCCTGATGCCTTCTCCGCGACCGGGCAACGCTGGGGTAACCCGCTTTATGACTGGTCGTTCATGCAGCAAGACGGTTTCGACTGGTGGAAAAGCCGCTTTGCCACCCAACTGGAGCTATTCGACCTGGTTCGACTGGACCACTTTCGGGGGCTCGATGCCTGCTGGGAGATTCCTGTGGAGGACGACACCGCAGAAAACGGGCAATGGCAGGATGTGCCAGGCAGTGAATTATTAACTTCCCTGTATGAGCAGTTTCAACCATTGCCACTCGTTGCCGAGGATCTCGGTGTCATCACTGATCGAGTGATTGAGCTTAAAAATGCATTCCGTCTGCCGGGCATGAAAGTCTTGCAATTCGCCTTTGATGGCAGCACCGACAATCCACATTTGCCGCACCTGCATCGCCAGGAGGATGTGATCTATACCGGCACGCACGATAATACGACGACACTCGCCTGGATAAAGGACGAGACGAATTATAATAATGAATTTTTCATGGCTTACTCCGGCTGCCGTAGCGACTCTGTCGAAGACAGGTTCGCGGCTATGTTACGCATGGCGCTTTCGTCGGTGTCCTTTCTCTGCATTATTCCCATGCAGGATCTGCTTATGCTTGATGCCGAAGCGCGCATGAACAGGCCGGGAACAATAGGTGATAACTGGCGCTGGCGTTTTAACTGGAAACAGGTGAAACCCGAGACCATCGACAAGACAACCAGTTTAATAAGCTTGTACCAAAGGTGAGTGTATGCCGAGTGACAAAATAATATGCGGTGAAAAACCATACGTAATGAAAAAACTGCCAAGTGACAGCGAATCAATCGCGGCGGATTTTGAGCGTTATCTTACCCGTCATCTTGGACGCTTTGTGGGCTGCCAGCCGATCTATTTGTATGAAGCCTTGTCACTAACCGTTCGCGACAGGCTCATGACTGACTGGCGTAACACCTGGAAGGTCTATGAAAAAAAAGGCGTGCGCAAGGCTTATTACATGTCTCTCGAATTTCTGATTGGCCGCTCGCTGGGAAATCATATTTTAAATCTCGGTCTCGATACCGAGTCCGAAAAGGCCATGAACAAGTTCGCATTGAACCTGGAAGAATTGATGACCGAAGAGGTAGATGCCGGGCTCGGCAATGGCGGTCTCGGCCGACTTGCCGCCTGCTTTATGGACAGTTGCGCCAATCTCGAATTGCCGGTGATCGGTTACGGCATCCGTTACGAATACGGCATGTTCAGGCAAAATATAGAAAATGGCTACCAGGTAGAGGAGCCTGATCACTGGTTGCGTGATGGCTATCCGTGGGAACTGGAAAGACCTGAATTTACGCAGACGATAAAATTTGGCGGACGAGTCGAGAATCTCCCCGATGCCCAGGGTAAGAGTCGGTATGTCTGGCTTGATACTGAAGATGTCCTGGCGATCCCCTATGATCTACCTGTTTCCGGGCATAAAAACGAAACGGTTAACACCTTACGTCTATGGTCAGCGACGGCAACCAATGTCTTCAGCCTCGAAGACTTTAACGCTGGCAGCTATTCCGAAGCGGTCGAAGCCAAGAATGATGCTGAGCACATTACCATGGTACTGTACCCGAATGATGCCAGTGAAAGCGGCAAAGAGTTACGGCTGAAACAGCAGTACTTTCTTGCCTCGGCGAGTCTGCAGGATGTACTGCGGATGTGGGAAAACAGCGAGGACAATGATTATAGTCAGTTCGCCCGGCAAAATGTCTTTCAGATGAACGACACCCATCCAACCATTGCCGTCGCCGAACTAATGCGTTTGCTGATGGACGAAAAAAATATGTCATGGGATGATGCCTGGTCGATAACCAGTCAAACCATGGCTTATACAAACCACACCCTCCTGCCGGAAGCCCTCGAAAAGTGGTCGGTTGGCCTGTTTGAAAAATTATTGCCCCGCTTGCTGCAGATAATTTACGAAATCAATGCACATTTTCTCAAGATCGTGGCCGGCAACTGGCCGGGTGACACAGCACGTCTGGCAAGGATGTCAATCATTGAAGAGGGCGAGGTCAAGCAGGTACGCATGGCTTACCTCGCGATTGTCGGTAGTTTCTCGGTAAATGGTGTCGCCGCATTGCATTCAAGGCTGCTGACGGCCGGTCTTTTCAAGGACTTTTATGAGTTATGGCCTGAAAAATTCAACAATAAAACCAACGGGGTAACGCCGCGGCGCTGGGTTGCGCATGCGAACCACGGTATGAGCGCGCTCATCTCCGAGAAGATTGGCCCTGATTGGGTGCATGACTATGGCAACATCTCCCGACTCCAGGACTTTGTTACAGATAAGGTCTTCGCCGCCCGCTGGCGCGCCGTCAAGCAGGAGAATAAAGGACGTCTCGCTGAGCTGGTAAAGGCGTCTTGTAACGTCGACTTTGATACACGTTCCCTGTTCGATGTGCAGGTAAAGCGCATACATGAATACAAGCGTCAATTATTGAACATCTTGCATGTTATCCATCTTTACGACCGTATAAAACGCGGTGACACCGAACACTGGACTAACCGCTGCGTCCTCATCGGTGGCAAGGCGGCACCAGGCTATGTGCTGGCAAAGAACATCATAAAGCTGGCGAATAATGTTGCTGATATGGTCAATAGTGACCCGCAGGTGGCTAATCTTCTGAAGTTTGCCTTTATTCCAAATTACGGGGTTTCCAAAATGGAGGTGATCTGTCCGGGTACCGACCTGTCAGAGCAGATATCCACGGCCGGCAAGGAGGCATCAGGAACCGGGAATATGAAATTTATGATGAATGGCGCCGTGACCATCGGCACTTATGATGGCGCCAATATCGAGATACTTGACGCGGTGGGGGAATCCAGCTTTTTCCTGTTTGGCCTCAAGGCCGAAGAAGTCATTGCAGAACGTGCGGTTTATGACCCGAGGCACCTGGTAGAGCATGATGAAGAGCTGAAGCGCGTTATGCATCTGCTGCAGTGCGGGCATTTTAATCCTTTCGAGGCCGGGATATTTGATGGGCTTATTGATTCCTTGCTCAATCCTCATGACCCCTGGCTGACACTGGCTGACTTCAGGAGCTATGTGGATGCCCAGGAGCGGGTCTCGCATGCCTACCAGGACCAGGACGCCTGGACAGCTATGAGTATTCACAATACTGCCAGCAGCGGGTTTTTCTCTACCGACAGAACGATTCAGGAATATAATGACGATATATGGAAACTGTAAAGCTGATGAGCATCAGGTAACCAGGTCAGGCTGCTTGCGCCCGCAGCGCTGTTCGACTTTGGCGATGTCTCTGGCTATAGCAATGACCTCTGCTAATGCCTGTTGTGTATCAAGATCGTGCAATAGTGGATCAGTCTCGTAACGTTCCATATATATGCGCAGCGTACTGCCTTCAGTGCCGGTGCCAGAGAGGCGATAAACGATACGTGAGCCATTACTGAAAATGAGTCTTATGCCCTGTCGGGTGGCGACGGTTTTATCAACCGGATCAGTGTAACTAAAGTCATCGCAATAGGTGATCTCGTGCCCCAGGTAGCCTGTAGCCGCCGCGCTTTTGACGAATTCACGTAAATATTCCATCAATTTCTCTGCGAGGTCACTGTCAATGCCTGCATAATCATGGCGGGTGTAATAATGCCGGCCAAATCGGGCCCAATGCGTACGGGTGATTGTCTCGACTGATTGCTGTTTGATAGCCACCAGGTTCAGCCAGAATAATACTGCCCAAATACCGTCTTTTTCGCGTATGTGATCAGATCCTGTGCCGAAGCTTTCCTCGCCGCAGAGGGTAATGCGCCGGCCATCCAGCAGGTTTCCAAAGTACTTCCAGCCCGTCGGGGTTTCATAACACTCCAGCCCCAGGGTTTCGGCGACCGTGTCGATAGCGCGACTGGTCGGCAGCGAGCGGGCCACGCCATTCAGACCATTCTTGTAGCCGGACAGCAGGTGGGCATTGGCTGCCATAATAGCCAGGCTGTCACTCGGATTGACGAAGAAATGCTGTGCCAGGATCATGTAACGATCACCATCACCGTCGGAGGCAGCCCCTATGTCCGGTGCGGTGCCACTGGCATTGAGACGCGCCAGAAGGTCATCGGCATGGGCCAGGTTCGGGTCAGGATGGCCGCCACCAAAGTCTTCCTGCGGGATATTGTTTATGACCGAGCCGGTGCCGGCTGAGAGTCGGGTTTCGAAAATCTCGCTGGCATAGGGGCCGGTGACGGCATGCATGGCATCAAAGCACATACTGAACATTCCGGATGTGAGCAGAGCCCTGATTTTGCCAAAATCGAATATCTTTTCCATCAGATCCGCATAATCTCTAACCGGGTCAATTACCTCAATCAGGGTCTCACCGAACTGCAGGCGGGTCTGTTCGGTAAGGCAGATATCATCCATAGAGGCAATCTGATAATGGTCAATGCGCAGGGTTTGTGCATAAATGGCATCTGTGAGTGTGGTTGGCGCCGGACCGCCATTGGCAATATTGAACTTGATGCCAAAGTCACCGTCGATTCCCGCTGGATTATGACTCGCGGAGAGTATGATACCGCCTGCAGCATGGTATTTGCGTATCAGGTGAGAGGTGGCCGGGGTAGATAACAGGCCAGATTGTCCGACCTTTATGTGTTTGATTCCATGGGCAATGGCCATTTTCAGGATGGTTTGAATGGCATGCGAGTTGTAGTAGCGCCCGTCCCCGCCCACGATGAGGAGTGCGCCTTTCAAGCCATCCGCACAATCAAAAATGGACTGGACGAAATTCTCCAGGTAGTGCTCTTTTTGAAATACGTGGACCTTTTTTCGCAGGCCAGACGTACCTGGTTTCTGATCGTCAAATGGCTCGGTTGTTACAGAATGGATATTCATTTTATTTCCAGGCGCCTCGGATAAATACTTATTGAAGAATACGCATAAGACAGGCCAACTTACTATCACATATTTTACAATTATTCACGACTCAGGATTATAACGCATGTGTACCATGCCTTGTTTCAGGGCATGGTTGTCATCGGCGAACAAAAAATGTGCATAAAGCCTGTTATTCATCGCCTGTGCTTTCCAGAGTAATCAATTATACTGAGCAAAGGGGCGCAGTTCAGCTCGGTGCCTGTTATGGAATGAAAATTGCTAACAGGTAGTCGACAGGGCCGGAAATGGAAGAGGTAGACGATGTCTAAATTAACGCAGACTAAGGCGTGGTCACAACTAAAAGACCATTATGTCAGCATCAAGGATGTGCACATGCGTGACCTGTTTGACGCCGATCAGAGCAGGTTCGAAAGGTTCTCTTTACAGATCAATGATATTCTTTATGATTATTCTAAAAATCGCATTACAGATGAGACAGTCAGTCTGCTATTGAAGCTTGCCGAAGAACGGGACTTGCCGGACTGGATTGAGCGACTGTTTTCTGGCGACAAGATCAACAATACCGAGAATCGTGCCGCACTGCACACAGCATTAAGATCGTGTGGTAATGGCCCTATTATGATTGACGGTATTGATGTCAGTGATGAAGTCTACAACGAACGACAGAAAGTGAAAATACTGGCTGAAGAGATACGCACCAGGAAGTGGCGGGGTGTTACCGGTCAACCGATAACAGATGTTGTCAATATCGGCATCGGCGGCTCCTATCTTGGCCCGCTGATGGTTAATGAGGCCTTAAGGCCTTATGCGCTGCATGATCTTAATGTCCATTTTGTGTCAAACCTGGATGAGAACCATATTAATGACATACTCGAATTCCTGAACCCGGAAACAACCTTTTTTATCATTGCATCCAAAAGCTTCAAGACCCAGGACACGATGATGAACGCTGAAACTGCCCGGCAGTGGTATGTTAACGATATTGGCAGTGATGAGGATATCCACCGACATTTCTGCGCGGTAACATCGAATGTAGGCTTGGCCAGGGAGTTTGGCATTGCTGCCGGGAACATCTTCAAGATGTGGGACTGGGTAGGCGGACGATACTCGCTCTGGTCTGCAATTGGATTGTCTATTGTCATCGCCATCGGTTCAGAAAAATTTGATGAGCTTCTGGATGGTGCCTGTGATGTTGATAAGCACTTCAGGCATACTCCGCCAGACAAGAACATCCCGGTCATGATGGCCTTGCTCGGGGTCTGGTATAACAACTTCTTTGATGCCCAGACCATGGCAATCCTGCCCTATGATCAACACCTGCATCGCCTCCCGGCCTATTTGCAACAGGCAGATATGGAGAGTAATGGCAAGTATGTCGACCGGGATGCTGAAGAAGTTGATTACACAACCGGTCCTGTATTGTTTGGCGAGATTGGTATCGCTGCCCAGCATGCCTTTTTTCAACTGCTTCACCAGGGCACCAAGCTGGTACCAGCCGATATCCTTGCGCCAATTACGAGTTTCCATTGTATCGCACGTCATCATCGTGCCCTGATGTCGAATGTATTTGCGCAAACGGAGGCGCTTATGCGCGGCAAGACGGAACACGAGGCGCGCCAGGAACTGGAAGCTGCCGGTATGCCTGATGAAGATATTCGCAAATTGCTGCCATATAAAATATTTCCGGGTAATCGGCCCACCAGCACGATTTTATTCACTACGCTGACGCCAAGGACACTGGGATCGCTTATTGCACTCTATGAGCATAAAATCTTCGTGCAGGGGATTATCTGGAACATCAATTCATTTGATCAATGGGGTGTCGAGCTAGGCAAGCAACTGGCAACAACTATCTTAAGCGAGCTGGATGATACTGAACAGGTAGACACGCATGACTGCTCCACGAATGGCCTGATCAATTATTACAAGCAGCACCGCCCTGTAAAACAGATGCAAAAGTAGAGAAAATCATTGCGTATCCTGGCAGGTGACATAGGTGGCACAAATACACGTCTGGCCTTCATACAAGATGATACCTCAGCACATCTCCGGTATGAAAAGATATACGCCAGTGCTGATTATTCCAGTCTCATCAGTATCATTGAGGACTTCCTGTCCTTATACGAGATCCAGGAACCGCTGGATGCATGTTGCCTGGCCGTCGCCGGGCCGGTTATCTCGGGCTGTGCCGCACTCACAAACCTGCCCTGGAAGGTCTGTGAGCAGGAACTGGCTACACTCTTGCAAACCCAACGTGTCACCCTGATTAATGATCTGGTTGCCGCCGCCTATGCCATACCCGATCTAAAGGCCGATGAACTCCTCGTTCTCCAGGAGGGCAACAACAAGCCTGCTCTGGATGCCAGGCGTGATGCCGTCATCGTTGCCGCCGGCACGGGACTGGGCGCCTCACACCTTGTGTGGCAGGGCGATCATTACCAGGCATTCAGTAGCGAAGCCGGGCATGCCGGGTTTGCACCACAAACAAAAGTACAGAGGCAGCTGCTTGCCTGGATGCAGCCGCAGCACGGGCATGTAAGCGCTGAAATGCTCTTGTCCGGGACGGGTCTGCACACGATTTACCGGTTCCATGTAGAGGTCATGGGTTTGCCTGAATCTGAAGGCGTCCGCGCATTCATGCGCACTACAGACCCGGCCAGCGTCATCACCCGTCACGCCCTCGCGGCATCAGATGAACTCTGTGTGCAGACAGTGAACTGTTTTATTGAAATTTACGGCTCGGTTACAGCTGATATCACCCTGCATTATTATCCCGTCAATGCGGTCTACCTGGCAGGTGGTATCGCCCAGAAGATAAAGACAGCACTGGCATGCCCGGCATTTATACATGCTTTCACTAATAAGGGGCCGATGCATGATAACCTGCAAGGTCTGCCGGTTTACCTTGTTCTGGCTGCGCACCCCGGGCTCGAAGGGGCCATCGTCCATGCTCGCCAATTTTACCTGCAGGTCAGGTGACTGTTCAGACGCGAGATACTGACTGTGCTGCATTCAGTGCATCTGGATATTCCTTTACCCCTCCTTACTTTCAGAATACGTAAACATCGCTATATAGCTGTATTTGTCCAGCGGTTATTATAAGTAATTGCACTGCTATCCCGTTAATACCCTCTCCCTTCGGGATAACCTGCGCCTTGGCTGTCGTCGTATGACAGCTTAAGCGAATGGTTAGTAGTTTTATCAGAGGGTTAGGGTGAGGGGATTTAGATTCAATAACACATGGTTTTATTTACTCCCTGTGCCGGGTATGAACAATGCTGATGTTAATCAACTTTAGGAAGGAGAACTGTTATGGACAAAGAAGTCAGAAAGCGCACTCAAGAATCGCAGACCGGGAAGGAAATACAGTCTGTGACGCCAACGCATGCTATCAGCCCCTTTGAGGATATGGATCGAATGTTTGATACCATGTTCGAGGGGTTTATGCCGCGTGGCTGGATGCGACCCTTTCGCCGGGAATGGCCGATGTGGGGTGAGAATGCCATGCCACTCCGAGCACGTATTCCGAAAGTGGATATAATCGATCGCGATGATGAGGTCGTCGTGCGCGCCGAGGTTCCGGGGATTGATAAAGATGATCTTGATGTCACTGTATCTGATAACCGGGTGACCATTAAAGGCGAGACAAAGCGTGAGGAGAAAAAGGAAAAGGGCGACTATCTGTGTTGTGAAATCTCACGGGGTGAATTTTCTCGTACGGTAGCGCTCCCGCATTACGTGGATTCAGATGCAGTCAAGGCCAGATTCAGTGATGGCGTGCTGGAATTGACAATGCCAAAAGTCGAAAAAGCCAAAAGACATAGCATCAAGATCGAGTAAGGTAGACAGCCTCATATGCGCTACTGGTCATTAAGACCAGTAGCAGCTTTGTTATCCTTCAAATTCATTAGTTGGTTTGGGCAGGTCGGCGAGCTTGCAGAGTTCTGGTACAGGACCCTTCGGAAACAGTTTATACAGATAGTCTTCATAGGCCTTGCGCTCATGAAATTCCTTGCCGTGCTGTTTTCCCAGCGTCATAACGAGCTTATGCATACTGGGATGGGTTTTTTCCGCAGCATAGTAATCGCGGAAATACTCGATAAGCCCCCAGTGATCTTCAGTTAATGGCAGATGCTCGTCTTCCAGGTGCTTGAGTGCCAGTTCTTCAGCGACTTCTTCGCTCCAGTCTTCACGGTTGACTAAATATCCTTCCTCATCTGTTTTAATGATTTTGTCGCCTACTGTAATACTCATGTATGTTTCTCCTGTAACAGTCATCGTCGTTGCCTTATCCGATCCTGAAAAATTTATACAGCAAGCTGTGGGCATGTAAAGATAGCAATAATGCCTATGCGTTCTTAATTTTTATGAGGGAGAGAAGGGGGCTGGTCGAAATAATGTTGTCAACACCGAGGGCGTGCCTGGGCCATCAATGCAAGGCGCGTTTCGCAGGTAATGGCAGGGTCCTTGCCAGGAAACGCAACACAGCAGTGATGGGCCAGGCGCGGCCGAATGTAAATATTATTTTGACCAGCCCCCTAAGGCGAATGTGTATCAGTTACAGACAGGCTTGTGCAAATCGCTGCCCGATTAAGGCCACGTTGCTCCAGGTATCCGTGCCGGATGATGCGTCGGGACAGGACCTTCGGCCTAGAGAGAGGTTACTTCGTATCAGCGTATGCTTCCGGATCGGCAATAGCAGTGCTCTGTCTATCCAATGTGCCTACATCAAGCACGGGCGAAGCATCAATGTGTTGTGCATCCATCATTTGTGCGACGCGCTGTAGAGATGAAATGATCATGGTCTGTTCCCATTCCTGCAATTCACTAAACTGGCGGGTGAACTGTTCCTGCAAGGGGATAGGCGCATTCTTTAAGGTCTCGTAGGCTTCATCGGTCAGATAAGCATGAACTTTTCGCTTATCCTCTTTTGACCGTTCACGATAAACAAGATGCCGCTTTTCGAGGCGGTCGAGGATTGTCGTTACCGTTGCCTGGCTCAGGCTAATGTCGCTGGCCAGCTCGCCGATAGTCACTTCACCCTTGTTGCGAATCGTCTGCAACAGCAAAATTTGGGGTGCAGTCAGCCCGGTCGTTTTAGCCAGATGTTTTGAATGCAAATCGGTTGCCCTGATAACGCGACGCAGCGCCACGAGTACTTCCTCAATACGATTCAAAATAATACCCTTTTCATGCCTTGTAGCCTTGAGATTATATAACGGGTCTTGTAATAAACCTATAATTTCATTCATATTTCATGACTCTCCTGGCGGTAATCGGACAGGTCAATGAGGATAAACAGGCCATCGTTATGGCGCACCGTTCCCTTGATGAAGTTGCTCCCGGTTGCCTCCTGCCTGGTATCTACCTGCGTTGATTCGAGAGTAATAATTTCATCAACGGCATTAACACTAAGACCGATCTGCCCGGCCGTGGTATCCAGAATAATGATATTGCCGTCCTTGTCGGGGACCGTGTCTTCGATATCGAGCAGCACCTGGCCGGAGATCACGGTGATAACCTCGCCACGCACATTCAAGATACCTTCTACTTCCCGGTCTGCTCCGGGCACCGGAACAGGGGACTCGTAGTTGATTATTTCTCTAATAGAATCAACAGGATGAACATACATTTCTGTTCCCAGGCGAAAGCTGATCCATTTGTCTTCTGAAGCTGAGTTACTCATCTATGTACACGCATACATTTCTTCTGAACTGGACATTAAGGGTAGTTAGTGTACAATACTTACAACACTAAACAAAATAACATTAAGCCACGAAGAAATACGTACATATATGAGTTTATCCTTGAAATATGGGTAAATATCCCCACCTTTTTTGTTTAGTCAACTAAAGTTACTTATTTATAGCAGGTAGTATATTTATATGCCCCAAACAATTGAGCTGCGCCCCCCCGCGCCTGAAGATGGAATTTCAGTATTTCGACTGGTCGAACAATGCCCGCCACTGGACCAGAATTCTGTCTACTGCAATCTTCTGCAGTGCACGCATTTCGCCACGACCTCGGTAGCGGCCGTAATGGAAGATGAGCTGGTTGGCTTTATTTCCGGCTATCGGCTGCCGGAACGCCCGGAGACGTTGTTTATCTGGCAGGTTGCCGTCGGCGAAAAGGCACGCGGCCAGGGCCTCGCGACCAGAATGTTGCAAGACATTCTTGAGCGCGCAGACAACGCTGATGTTGCATACATCGAGACCACGATCACCGAATCAAACAAGGCTTCATGGGCGCTGTTTGAAAAACTGGCGCAAAAGCTTGATACCGGGCTCACAAGCTCTCTGCTGTTTGACCGGCAAAGGCATTTCGACGGCAAGCACGATTCCGAAATGCTGGTCAGGATCGGCCCCTTTAAGTAACCCCGGAACATACAGAATTTAGATATTTCTGCCTTAACAGGTCAGAACAGGAGAAAAGTAATGAAAATTTTTGACGAGATCGAATCGGAAGTACAGAGTTATGCGCGTTCATTTCCGCGTATTTTCAACAAGGCACAAGGCGAGTTTCTCTATGACGAGGAAGGCAATCAATACCTCGATTTCCTTGCCGGTGCCGGGACGCTGAACTACGGGCATAACAACCCGATATTCAAGGAAAAGCTGCTGGAATACATCCATGCAGACGGGATTACGCACGGTCTTGATTTGCATACAAAGGCCAAAGGTGAATTTCTTGAAGCCTTTAGTGAAAAAATACTGAAGCCCCGCAACCTGGATTACGTGATGCAGTTTACCGGTCCTACCGGGACGAATGCGGTCGAGGCTGCACTGAAGCTGGCCAGGAATATTACCGGACGAGAGAATGTCGTCTCCTTTACGAACGGTTTCCATGGCGTCAGCCTCGGCTCATTGGCCGCGACAGGTAATTCACATCACCGTGGGGCTGCTGGCGTTAGCCTCAACGGTACCAGTCGGATGCCATTCGATGGCTATCTGGGTGATGATATTGACACTACCGCTTATCTGGACAAGGTATTATCAGATTCGAGTAGCGGTATAGATTTGCCTGCCGCCGTGATCGTCGAAACCGTCCAGGGTGAAGGCGGGATTAATGCCGCGAGTATCGAGTGGATAAAGAACCTGCATCAGGTTTGTAAAAAACATGATGTCTTGCTGATTGTTGACGATATTCAGGCGGGCTGTGGCCGCACGGGTACTTACTTCAGTTTTGAAGAAGCCGGTATTTATCCTGATATCGTTACACTGTCCAAATCACTGGGTGGTTATGGTCTGCCATTTGCGGTGGTTCTGTTTCGTCCGGAGCTGGATTACTGGAAGCCCGGTGAGCATAACGGCACCTTCCGGGGAAACAACTTTGCATTTGTTACGGCCAAGGCCGCGATTGATCATTACTGGTCAGACGACAAGTTCTCGAAAGAGATCAAGCGCAAAGGCGAATATGTCTCCGGGCGTCTCGAGGCCATTATCGAAAAGTATGGAGAAGGTAATTTCTCTTCTCGCGGACGCGGTATGTTCCAGGGCATTAATTGCGTAAACGGTGATCTGGCCGGGCGAATTACGCACAAGTGCTTCCAGCAGGGATTGATTATCGAAACCAGTGGTGCTGAAGACCATGTGGTTAAATTCCTCTGCCCACTTGTGATTAGTGATGAGAACCTGAAAAGAGGTCTTGATATTGTCGAGCAGGCGATTAAGGAAGTTTGCGCCAGGGAAGACTCCATCCCGGAAGAAAAGGATTACTTCGACCAGGAGCAGGCAATAAGCTAATCGCTTGTTTTCAAGGAAAATGGATTACTCGTTATAAAAGAAGGTCAGTATCATGATAGTTAGACAGTTACAGGAAGCAGAGAAAGGCGCGCGGCGTGTTGTCTCCCCGGAGAAAAACTGGGAAAGTACCCGTCTCTTGTTAAAGGATGACAATATGGGTTTTTCCTTCCATATAACAACGATATATGAAGGTGCAGACTTCCGGATGCATTATCAAAACCATCTCGAGTCAGTTTACTGCATGTCCGGCGAAGGTGAGGTGGAAACCATAGAAGATGGCAAAAAGTATCCTGTTACACCGGGCACACTGTATATCCTTGATAAGCACGACAAACATATTTTGCGTGCCTTTAAGGAAATGAAAATGGCATGTGTGTTCAATCCGCCACTTAGCGGCAAGGAAGTGCACAATGCCGAAGGAGCTTATGAGCTCGATGCGGAAGCTGTAACGGATTGATTTTTTTGAATGGTAAAGACCCGGGATGTTTGTCAAGGGTCTGTTGGGTTTCAAGGTATGAAGGATAAGGACATTAAATCGTTGAAAGAACAAATCCGGAATCGTATTACGGTTTTGGAGACTCAGCTGCAAGAACACAATCCGGTTTCAGAAAACATACAGGAACAGGCCGGTGATCAGGCCGCAAGCCTGGATATAACGATCTCGGCTGCGGTAGAAACCACCGTCATCCAGAGCGCCCGTGCCGAAAAGAAACGTCTTGAGCATAACCTTGGCTGGCTTGACAGTGAAGACGCCGGTTATTGTGAGCATTGTGGCTGCGAAATAGCCCTGCCCAGACTCAAGGCCGTACCGGAAACCCGCCTGTGCGTGACTTGTGCTGAAGCAAAACAAGAGGAATTCTGAATGAGCTCTCATAGTGTAGAAAAAATTGGTGGCACATCAATGAGTGACTACGCTGCTGTGCGCGACAACATTATATTCAAGCCAGCGCATGATGACGGTCTCTACCAAAGGGTATTCGTTGTTTCCGCTTATGGCGGTATTACCGATCAATTGTTAGAGCACAAAAAAACAGGTCGGCCTGGCGCCTTCGCCTTGTTTGCGAATAGCGTTAATGATGACAGCTGGAAGAAAATGCTGTTGTCGACAAGGCAGTCTATGCAAAGCATAAATGAAGCGCTCTTTATAAAAGGCGATTTGCTTGAAAAGGCAAACGTCTTTATTGGCGAGCGGCTGGATGATGCGGAAAGATGCCTGACCGATCTCCAGCACCTTTGTCAGCATGGACATTTCTCCCTGGAGTCCCATCTGGAGACTGTCAGGGAAATGCTGGCCAGTATTGGTGAAGCACACAGTGCGTGGAATACCGCGGAATTACTCAAGCGTGACGGCGTTAATGCCTGCTTCATTGACTTGACAGGCTGGCGCTCTGCCCAGCATATCACCCTCGATGAACGCATCCAGTCTGCTTTCAAGGATATTGACCTGAGCAGCGAGCTGCCGATTGTTACTGGTTATGCACATAGTGAAGAGGGCCTGATGTCGCGTTTTGACCGCGGTTACAGCGAGATGACATTCAGTCGAATTGCGGTATTAAGTGAGGCCAGGGAAGCGGTCATCCACAAGGAATTCCATTTAAGTAGTGCGGATCCCAGGATAGTCGGTGAAGACAATGCAGTGCCTATCGGGCGCACCAACTATGATGTCGCAGATCAGCTCGCTAATCTTGGTATGGAAGCGATACATCCGAAGGCCGCCAAGGGCCTGCGCCGCAATAACATACATTTGCGGGTGAAGAACACGTTTGAGCCAGAGCATAGCGGCACATTGATTACCCGTGATTATGTCAGTAACACTCCCTGCGTAGAGATCATTGCCGGCAGTAAGGGCGAATATGCCCTGGAGCTGTTTGACCAGGACATGGCCGGTAATATCGACCAGTATGACCGGGAGATTCTCGCGGTGATAAGACGCTTCAAGGCGAATATTATTGCCAAGGATATCAATGCCAATACGATCACGCATTACTTGTCCACCAGTCTCAAAACCGTTAAGCGGATCCGGCGTGCGCTTGAGGAAACTTTTCCCGAGGCCGAGCTCAATCAGCAAAAAGTGGCGATTGTTTCAGCGATTGGCAGTGACATGCAAGTGCCAGGCATTCTCGCCAAGGCGGTGGGTGCGCTGGCCGGTAGCAAGATAAGCGTTCTGGCCATGCATCAGTCGATGCGCCAGGTAGATATGCAATTCATTATCAATGAAGATGATTATGAGGAGTCTATTAGAAGCCTGCATAGCTGTCTGGTAGAGGTTCATGACCATGGGAAGGCAATATGCGCCGCCTCATAGCCAGTTAATTACCTGGCCGGGATGATCGTCGAGAATCATGCTGCTCGAGTTTCTTCCAGAAACGATTGGCGTAGTCGCGGCCGCTATCTGCAGGTGCCAACCTGCTCATGCCCTGCGAAATGAAAAAACCGTTGGCTCCTGACTGCGCCCTGACCAGCAAGCCGCTACAGCCGTGGCGGCGGGCGGCGACTGCAAACTCACTGAATAGCTGTCGGCCGATGCCCCACCTCTTGAAGGCCGGGTCTACATAGAGACCATGCAAAAGTAATGCAGTCTGCCCGGCCGGGGTATCGCTGCTATTCGCCTGCTCCCAGGCGGCCACGCCCAGAATCCCTTGTTGCTGGCTCTCTGCAACGACTACCTCAAGGTGTTCAAGGTCCATATCGGTATACAGGTAACTGGATAGCGACAGTCGCTTGACCCGCTCGGGCAGTTCCCATGTGAACACTGCCGCCTCGATAATGCGATTGATCGCTTCAAGGTCAGCATGGCCGGCGGGGCGGATGTGAATATTCAGTGACGTCATTGCAGTAATCTTAACAAAATCACCCAGTCTCTGATGGTGCAAAACCATAGACAAACTGTGCCTATCGCGCATAGAGAAAAATCATGTCGCCTTAACGAAGTCTTGACATATATAAAGGTAGGCTACTGCCGAAATATCATGCCGTTTGGCGTGGTGATGTTGAAAAATGTGTGTTCTTTACAGGTTACTTATGATTAAAAATGTCATGCACGGTCGTTTTATGAAGTTGTTTCCTTTTTTGCTTTGGTGGCCGCGGGTGAATCCCGGCACGTTACGCAGTGATTTCCTGGCCGGACTGAGCGGCGCTATTGTGGTGCTGCCACAAGGTGTGGCCTTCGCCACGATTGCAGGTATGCCGCCGGAATATGGCCTGTATGCAGGCATGGTGCCGGCCGTGATTGCGGCGCTGTTCGGCTCCTCATGGCACCTGGTCTCCGGCCCGACAACGGCGGCATCCATCGTGTTGTTTTCGGCACTGAGTATGTATGCCGAACCGGGCACGGCCGGTTACGTCACCCTGGCGCTGACCCTGACCTTCATGGTGGGTATCATCGAGGTCATCCTGGGGGCAGTTCGCCTGGGGGCGTTGGTTAATTTTATCTCCCATTCGGTTATTGTAGGCTTCACCGCCGGTGCCGCAATACTGATCGCCAGCAAGCAAATCAATAACTTTTTTGGCGTCCCGATTCCACGTGGTGGTCACGTGCATGACATTCTGATCGAGTTTGTGCAACAAATTCCAAACATCAATCCTTATGTGACAACCGTAGCGTTGCTCACATTACTATCTGGCATCGCGATCAAACGCTGGTATCCGAGACTGCCATATCTGATTATTGCGATGCTGGTGGGCAGCCTGACGGCGATGCTGCTCAATACGATATGGGGTGCGGAGACGACGGCCATTGCCACGGTCGGCACGTTACCGAGCACCTTGCCGCCATTATCGTCGCCGGACTTTTCGCTGGAGACCATCAGGAACCTGGCGCCCACGGCCCTGGCCGTGACCCTGTTTGCCCTGACCGAGGCCGTATCCATAGGCCGTTCTCTGGGGGCTCGTAGTGGGCAGCGTATCAATGGTAACCAGGAGTTCATCGGTCAGGGCTTATCTAACATCGCAGGCAGTTTTTTTTCCGGCTATGTCGCGACCGGTTCATTCAACCGCAGCGGCCTGAATTACCAGGCCGGGGCGAAGACACCGCTGGCAGCCGTATTTGCCGGCCTTCTGCTGATGATGGTAGTTCTGCTGGTCGCCCCCCTGGCAGCCTGGCTTCCGGATGCGGCCATGGCCGGGATCCTGTTTCTGGTCGCATGGGGGCTTATTGATTTCAAGGAGATTTGCCACATCCTCAAGGGTAGCCGTCGCGAGACGTCGATCATGGCAATTACCTTATTCGGGGCACTGTTTCTGGAACTGGAGTTCGCTATCTTTGCCGGCGTTATTCTTTCCCTGATCCTGTATCTTGAGCGGGTCTCCAAACCGCGCATCGTGACCCGCGTCCCTGACCCACGACTACCAAAACACGCCTTTTCCAGCGCCTCGGATATACCTCAGTGTCCGCAATTGCGCTTCCTGCGTATCGATGGCTCATTATTTTTCGGTTCGGTCAATCATGTTGAAGATGCCTTCGCCCGTTTCGCTGCCAATTACCCTGAGCAGAAGCACCTGGCGGTTGTTGCCGAGGGGATTAACTTCGCCGACCTGGTTGGTGGCGAGGCGCTGGTCAAGGAAGCAAAGCGACGTAAGGCCCTTGGCGGTGACCTCTACCTGGTCGGTGTCAAACAGGGCTTGTGGGATTCACTGGAACAATGCGAGTGTATAGACAATATCGGGGATAGAAATGTCTTCCACTCCAAGAAGGTAGCGATTACAGCGATCTTTCAGAAACTGGATAAATCCATCTGCAGTACCTGCTCGGCACGGATTTTCCGGGAGTGCGCAACTATCAGGAAAGTGGAGAACTAATGGTAGACTGCGAGCATGTATATTCTGGTTATTGAGGATAATCCTGATCTGGTGGCCAATCTCTATGATTGTCTCGAGCCGCGTGGCTATGTGGTGGATGCCGCTTACGATGCCCGTAGCGGATTGCGTTTCGCGCATGACAACGATTACGACGCCATCGTCCTGGATTTGATGTTACCTGATATGGACGGCGGTGAAGTGTGCAGCCGTTTACGCGATGCCGGGCTTGATACTCCCGTATTAATGCTCACTGCCCGTGACACGCTGGATGACAAGCTGGAGGGATTCGCAAGGGGCACCGATGACTACCTGGTGAAGCCCTTCGCCATGCAGGAACTCGATGTTCGTCTGCAGGCCCTGGTGAAACGGGCGCGAGGTGAACATTCCCACGAATCGCTACGGGTCGGAGACCTGGTCTATGACCCCCGCACCTTGCGGGTCGAAAGGGGCGGCACAGTAATATCATTGCCGCCGATCCCGCTGAAAATTCTGGCGCTGTTGATGCGCCAGTCTCCGCGCGTCGTCCCACGGCGTGAAATTGAACGGCGTATCTGGGGTAACATCCGTCCCGAGAGCGATGTCTTGCGTGCACACATCTCTGTCTTGCGTGCAGCCATCGACAGACCTTTTAACAATGCCCTGTTGCGCACGGTGCACGGTATTGGTTATCAAATAGTGGCAGTCGATGAGATTCAGGACTAGCCTTTATTATCGCATTACCCTGGCATTTTCCCTGTTAGGCATGGTGGTGAGCCTGGGACTGGCTGCAGTCCTGTATGTGCTGACGATTGATCTGGAAGAGCATCTCATCGCTGAAACACTGTCGACGGAACTCGAAGATTACATTATGCGCTATGAAATCGATTCGAGTACGCTTCCACCAGCCAGTACCACGATCAAAACCCATGTGATTCTGCCTGAGACAACAAACATACCTCCCGAACTACGGGAACTACAACCCGGCCTCCAGCAAGTGCAATTGGCGGACAAGGATTATTATGCCGAAGTTCGAGTAAGCGATGAACGGCGTTTCATCATTTTGTACGACGCCAGACAGATTCAGAAGCGCGAAAGCCAGTTTAAATTTTTCCTTGGTATCGGCGTACTGATAATGACCCTGTTATCGGCATTACTCGGTCTCTGGCTGGCAGGACGGGTCATCGCCCCGGTAGGGGCATTGGCCACGCGTGTCGCCGGGTTGCGTCCTGAGGATCATCATGCGCCTTTGGCTGGAGATTTCCCCAGTGACGAGGTAGGCACTCTGGCATGTGAGTTCGATGCCTATCTAGAGCGACTGGCTGCTTTTATTGAACGTGAACAGGCCTTCACGGCCGATGTCAGTCATGAGTTACGTACTCCCCTGGCGGTGATCGAGGGTGCTACCGAAACATTGCTGGATGACCCTGAGCTGGATGAAGCCCGGCGTGTACGGCTCGAACGGATTGCTCGCGCTGCACGCGAGATGGCTGAACTGGTCACGGCACTGTTGCTGTTAGCCCGTGAAGGCAATGACGAGGTTTCGGGTCCGGGTTGTTCGGTGGCAGAAGTCCTGCAACAGGTAGTGGAAAGTCACCAGTACTTGCTGCGCCATAAAGACGTTGTTCTCGAGCTTGATATCCAGGCACAAACCATTTTGCCGGTTGAATGTGTCTTGCTGCGAGTGGTTCTTGCCAATCTTGTTCGAAATGCCATTGCCTTCACTGATCAGGGGCGGGTGCAGATCTGTCTGGAAGCAAAAGGGGTCTCGATAAAGGACACCGGCATCGGTATATCCAGGGAACATATCCAGAGAGTTTTCGATCGTTATTATACAGGTGCGACCGGCAACGAAGGTATTGGGCTGTCGCTGGTGAAGCGCATCTGCCAGCGCTTTGGCTGGCGTATCGACATAGATAGCCGTGAGGGCTATGGCACACAGATTCTGTTATCGTTTCCGACCCTCAGGTGAATGCTGACGGTGGGTTTGGAACGCTGTGCCTGCATCGGCCACTACACTGCGTATAATAGAAAAAAAGACCTTTAACGTCTTCAGAGTCGCGGCGCTGGTAATTTCCCGTAGATTCCCTGTCTAAAATATATGCTAATTATAAGCAGGCATGCTGTCCTGATGCCATGTGGCTCAAGCCCTGGCTGTAAATACCAGGCAGCGTTAAAAATCCGTCCCGATGTCAAATCAGCCCGGCCAAAGTTGCTATATACATGCTTCGATACGTAAGCGCATTAATGAGTCTTCCTGCATTCCTGTTGTTGTTATTCGTGCCACTGACAGTAAATGCAGCTGAACCGGCCGCACCGACTGAGAATCCCGAATTTTCGCAATGGATTAAAGCCTTCAAGACCTCACCAAAGGGCCCCTTCAAGCGGATTCGCTGGTATTGCAAGGATGGTTCAATACTGCCCCCGGTGGCGGGTGCCTGTGCCGGGCACGGTGGCGGCATCCAGCATGGTGAATGGAATGAACAGACACGCGTGCTGCGCGATGCCGGTTTTTATGTCGGTAACGTGTTGGCGGCACTGGATATCAATGAACTGGTCGCTTCGGCCAGCGGCCACGTACAGTTACGCCAGGTCTTGCTGGAACGCTATCTCATGGCTGCTGACGATGGCTGGATCTTCCGTGGTGCACGGTATTATCGCGGCGCGCTGCAAGTGGAAGATGAAGTTGCCGCCGCGCGGCGCTTGCTAACGGCGCTCGCCCGGGCTGGCCAGACTCGTCAGCGTGACTTTTTGCTATTGCGCGTGGCCGCCAAACTGCTCGTGCACAATGAAGCCGATACGGATATCGCCAGGGTCCGGCATTTGTCCACGCGTCTGGGCGAGCAGGACCCCGGCTTTGAAAAACTGCGCAATAAACTGCACGCGCAACCCGATGCCGCTGATGCCGAACGCATACGTCAGTACCTGCAAAACGCCCCTCGCAGATTTCGACCGGACTATGAGCGACTGGCCGCTGCTATTGATAACGCATATCGGCATGAACTGCTCGAAGCCCGGCTGGCCGCTGTTGCACAGTCGTTATCCGATCGACCTGTCGCTGGTGCGTTGCGCCGCGCGAACGCTGTCTTCAATCAGGCCACCCCATCAGTACGTTTGCAGACAGCGGCCCGGCTATTACGCTTGCTACGGGAAGAGACAGGTCACCTGAGCACGTCAGGGCAGTGGCTGGATCTGCTGGATGCAAGCCTTGCCCTCGAGCAGCAGGTGTTTACGGCAGGCTCCGAGTTGCGCACCCAGCTTGGGGCAATGTCGCGCCGGCAACGCCTGGACAGCCTCGGGCACCTTGCCATGGCCATGTACGGTACGGGTGAACTGAGTCAGCGCCAATGGCAGGAGATGCGCTCGGCACTGGAAGGCATGGCGGCCGATGAGGTAGGCCTGGCCGAACTGCGCCAGAATTTGCGTTACCTGGCCCGTGCGCCCCAATGGGTGGAAGGCGGCTACCAGTTTCATTTTTCTCTGGCGGTTCAGCGGCTGGCGGTTATCGAAACGAAGGTAAAACACTTTATCCCCGATCAGTTACGCAGCGGTCCGGTACTGCATTATTCCGCCATTCTTGATGGTCTCCTGATCGATGCCGACAGGCTTGCCGGCCTGGCGCACCGGATCTTCAATACCACCACCGGTAGCGGCGTACGCATGCTGAATCCCGGTCTTGCCCGCGGTCTTCTGCGAATTGCAGATACCACCGGAGCGCAGCTGCCGCTGCTAGAAGATGGCATTTATGTATTACCCGAGACCACGGCGGAATTGCCGCCGGTGGCCGGCATCCTGACCCTGGGTGAGGGCAATGCCCTGTCACATGTGCAAATCCTGGCGCGTAACCTGGGGATACCGAATGTCCTTATTCAACAGCACTTATTGCCGGTGCTGCAGGCGCAGGCCAACCGTAATATCGTCATGGCGGTGAGTCCAGGGGGGCGCGTGGTCCTCGCCGAGGATGGCCCGCAGTGGCAAGCGATTCTGGGTGAGTCAAGGCCGGCGGCAGACGACAAATTAGTGCCTGAACTGAGCAGGCTGGATTTGTCATTCACGGCGTTGCTGAGCCTTGACCAGCTGCGTGCCCGGGATGCCGGCCGGCTCGCCGGGCCGAAGGCGGCCAACCTCGGCGAACTGCGGCAGCATTTCCCCGAGAATGTGCCCGCCGGCATTGTGCTTCCCTTTGGTGTGTTCCATGCTTTCTTGCAGCAGCCTGTATCAGAGGGTCAGCAAAGTGCGTTCAACTGGATACAGAACCGCTATCGACAACTGCGTAGTCTCTCGGGTGTCGAGCTTGAACGTGAACGTGATATTTTCCTGCAGCAGGTGCAGGCATGGATCATGGCGCAGGAGCCTGGCGGGGAGTTTCGTCGTCAACTGCGCGCGGCTTTGCGGCAGCAACTGGGTAGCGATACGGATTTCACGCTGTTTGTCCGCAGTGATACCAATATGGAAGACTTGCCGGGTTTTAGCGGGGCGGGCCTGAATCGCACTGTACCCAATGTAAAAGGTTTTGAAGAACTGCTAACCGCGATAAAGCAGGTATGGGCATCCGCCTTTACGAAACGCGCCTTTGCCTGGCGGCAACAGCGAATGTTACAACCAGAACATATCTATGTCTCCGTGTTGTTAATGCCGAGTGTGGCGGTGGAGAAATCCGGCGTCATGGTAACAACAGATGCCAGCAATAATGAGCCGGGCTGGGTAACGATCGCGGTCAGCGAAGGCGTGGGCGGTGCAGTGCAGGGCGAGGCGGCCGAGGAGTTGCGGCTGCACCTCGCCAGTGGTGACGTGCAGCTACTGGCAGAGGCGACGGCACCACTGCGCCGGGTCCTCAGTGACAGCGGTGGCGTGAGCTATGTGCCGGTGTCCGCTAACCCACAGGTGTTATCAAAGGATAACCTTCAGCGCCTGCGCGAGCTGGCTGAAACCCTGCCAGCGCGTTACCCCATGCCGGATGCAGCGGGTGAGCCCGCCGCGCTGGATATTGAGTTTGGGTTTCATGATGATCAATTGGTCCTGTTCCAGGCGCGGCCTTACCTTGCGAATCGTCGTGCCAGACAAAACCGCTATTTGCACGCCCTGGACAGCGGGTTGCGAGCAACGGCCGGCCAGCAGGTCAGACTTGATGGGATTCCACGGGAGTGAGAAACATGAAGAGGTTTTCGCAAATTGCCTTGTGCCTGTCAGTGTTCGTTAGCCACAATATGGCGCAGGCCTATCCGCTTGATGCAGCAGCAGAGACCGGTATTCAGCGTCTGGAAGGTTACCGCCAGGCACAGCTGAACAAGGTCTACGGCCGGTTGCTGCCGCAAGGGGCGCAACTGGCGAGCGCGCAGATCAAGTTACGCCTGCTCGCCCGACCGGCACTGCAACTACCGCCAGCTGACGAGGACTTTAGCCGCGAGCTGGTGACCATGTTGCAGGATGTGTCGAACCAACAAGCGGATGCCTTTGGCATAGCCGTGCTGGATTTGTCCAACCCGGAGCGGTCCGTCTATGCCGAGCATCATGGCGAGGCCTATTTCAATCCGGGCAGTGTCGGTAAGGTCGCCGTGGTCATGGGCGTTTTTCAGGCGTTGGCCAATGCCTGGCCGGATGATATTGAGGCACGTCGCAAGGTCTTACGGGAATCAATCATAACCGCCGATGACTTTATCGGAAATGACCACCATAAAGTACCAATCTGGGATGGCCAGCGCCTCACCTCGCGCAAGATCCAGGTGGGCGATACGAACAATCTCTGGAGCTATCTCGACTGGATGTTGTCCGCCAGTTCCAATGCGGCGGCCTCCATGGTGGTCAAGCACATGATGCTACTTTCACATTTCGGGCGCGAATATCCGCTGCCAGCAGCCGCGGAACGGCGTTTTTTTGCAGACACACCACGTGCGGAACTCAGTCGCTTGCTAGCCGGGGCTTTTCAGGCTGGCCTTGAGGGCAGCGGCCTTGATAGTCGCCGTTTTCGACAGGGAAAATTCTTCTCGGGTACCGGCAAGCGCCGCGTCTCCGGCCAGACAAGTCACGCCACCCCGCGCGAGTTGTTGCGTTTCCTGCTGCACCTGGAGCAGGGCAAGGTGGTTGACAGATTTTCCAGCCTGGAAATCAAGCGCCTGCTATACATAACACAGCGGCGCATACGCTATGCCTCGTCGCCGGCGCTGAACGATGCCGCAGTCTATTTCAAATCCGGCTCGTATTATCGTTGTCGGCATGAACCCGGTTTTAGTTGTGGTAAATACCGGGGTAATGTCACCAACCTGCTTAACTCGGTGGCGATTATTGAAGCCCCGGCCGGTGCAGGGGAAGGGGAAGGCTTGTTTTATATGGTTGTGCTGACGTCGAATGTGCTCAAACACAACGCGGCATTATTGCATCAGGGGATTGGCACGCGCCTGCATCGCCTTATCGAAAAACGTAATTCGGCGCGGCAATGATTTGATGACGAGGTCATCCATGGCCACGATAATCTTTTCCAGCCACTTGCTGCCCTGTTGGTCATGGGCGAGGGCGACAGCAATATAGCGATGCCCGTCATGCTCGACGATGGCGCTGTCTGCATGCCATTGCCGCCAGCTGCCGGATTTGCGGTACAGTAGTGCACCGGGGCGCACACTGCTCAGGCCCTTGACGAATTTGTGCCGGATGGCAGGTTGGCCAAGAATGGCCTTCATTTCCTTGCTATATGCCGGCGACACAAGTTGCCCGGTTTCCAGCATGTAGTAGAAACGTGCTACCTGGAAGACATTGGCACCATGCGAGAGGTTGCGCAGGGGGTCGCGCTTGAAGGCCGGTGACTTGCCGTACTCCTTGCCTACCCACAGGCCACCGTCATGCTTGCTATCGTACAATGCATAGCGGGGCGACTGCAGCAAGTTGACGAGAAACTCTTTACCCACGCGGTTCAGCATTTCGGTGGCGGCCGTGTTGGAAGAGAAACGGATCATTTTCACCAGGGTCTGGCGAGTTTCGGCATCCAGTTGCATGTCACCGGACTCGATACGGGCAAAGGCCCCGAGCAGGATGGCGATCTTCGGCAGACTGGCGGCATACATCATCTCGCGACCATTGATGCTCGCGAAGCGAGGCTGGCGTGCGTCGGTGATATCAACCAGGGCTACCGCCAGCTTGCCTTGCCGGGCGGGGGTGTCGAGTCCCATCTTCGCGAGGGCCTTTTCCAGGCCTTGTTGCAAGCGCGTATTGTGGCTGTCGGTAAGTTTGGGTATAGATGGAGTTGCGGCGTTGATGGCGGTGGTGATAAACGCCGCCAGAAGGGCAGCGAAAAAGCGTTTTTTTATCTGCATGATGGAGCGAATTATAATTTATCTTCGATTATTCACAAGGGACTGGCTCACAAATTTGCCCACGTTTTTTTCATGAGTATCCTCTCCCCGAAGCCCTCAGCAGGCGAGCGACTGGTTCACCCGAGTCTGCGCAGCACGGTCCTGTTCGCCAATTTCTTCTTGATTATCACGGCTCTGTACCATTTGAAGCCGGCCAGTCGCTCGCTGGTG
This sequence comes from Sulfuriflexus sp., assembly GCF_032250955.1. Taxonomy (NCBI): domain Bacteria; kingdom Pseudomonadati; phylum Pseudomonadota; class Gammaproteobacteria; order Chromatiales; family Granulosicoccaceae; genus Sulfuriflexus; species Sulfuriflexus sp. The sequence goes on from NZ_JAVVES010000005.1 coordinate 48,653, forward strand.
CTGGAATCGCTGGGGACCCAGTCGCTGCCCTATATATGGATAGCCTCGGCAGTGACGCTGTTTTTGCTGATCAGCCTGTACCACCGTATTCTCAGTCGCTACAGCCGTTTGCAGGTGGTGCTGGGGACCTGCGTGGTGTTTATTCTGTGCCTGCTGCTGCTGCGCCTGCTCTTGCTGACTTCGTACAATATCGTGCCGGCGGTGTTCTATATTTTTGTCGATATTTTCGGCGTGGTGCTGGTGGAGCAGTTCTGGAGTCTGACCAACAGTATCTACAGTACCGAAGAGGGCAAACGCTGGTATGGCATTGTCGGCACGGGTGGCCTGGCCGGCGGGGTGGTCGGCGGGGGCGTGGCGGCACTGGTGATTAGCTATACGCCCTTACAGACACCGGACCTGCTGCTGGTGGCCGCGTTTATTGTGGGGCTTATCTACGGGCTGACATGCATGATGGCCCACTTTCGCATGTACGTAGAGGTAAACCCCTCTCTACCGGGTGATGGCAGCAAAGGTGGCCTGCGCACGCTTCTCCACAACCGTTATTTGTTATTGATTGCGGCGGCCCTGTTGCTGGCGCAGTTGGTCTCGCCGCTGGTGGAATACCAGTTTCTGCGGATTATCGAAATCCGCTTCCCGGAACGCGAAGCCCGCACCGCGATTTTGTCCCTGCTGTTCAGTTTGCTTAATGCCGTATCCATTGCGGTGAACATATTCATTACGCCGTTGGTGTTACGTTACCTGGGTGTGTTGGCCGGCCTGCTCGTACAGCCCGTGGTGCTGGCAACATCCAGTTATGGTTTTTCCCTGCACCCGAGCCTGTGGCCGGCCGCGACCATGAAGATCAGTGATCGCGGATTATCCTATTCGATCAATCGCGCCTCCAGGGAATTGCTGTATATCCCTGTTGAACGCGTGCTCATGTACCGCGCCAAGGCATGGATTGATATGTTCGGTTATCGGCTGTTCAAGATACTCGGTGCGATGCTGATTCTGCTACTCACCCAATGGACGACGATTGTCACCGGCTATGTGGATCTAAGCTGGTTTATTATCAGCGGCTGTTTTGTGTGGGTGTTGATCCTGCTGGTATTGCACCGTGAATACAGCAGCCTTGCCATGCCGGTTCTGTTGCCAAACTCCCGGGACTAGGCTTCTCAACATTTTCTTTCGCCACAGCTGCGTCGGCTTACCTCGCGCCCGTATTTACCCGTATTAAAGGCCTATCTGAAATACCGTAAGGTATTTTTCTGTGTTAGAGGGACATTACGGATCATCATCTTCATTGAGGGGAGTACTACATGAATACGGATATACGCGCACGCTGCCCTGGCCCCATCGTTGCCAGCAATTCAATCCTTACCGCCATGTTGGCACTGGCTTTGTGTTTGACACCGTTTGGCGTCTCAGCCGATGCACCACCAGACACCCCCAGCAATGAAGAACTGTATCAAATGATCCAGCGACTCGAAGACGAGGCAGCGAAGGCGAAAAGGGAAGCCGAACTGGCCAGACAGGAACTCGCCGACAGACAAATACCGGCAGCCGTCTCAGCCGGCATCACTGAGGCACGTGATCCCGCCTACTTCGCCCGGCTGGAAAATACCTTCATGTCCTATGGACAGGAGGGCGGTGCCTCGGATGCGGCTGGCAATGGTGCAGATTTTGGCAACGACTACACACCGAGACTGGAGTTCGGCTATGTCGGCAGCCAGGGGATGGGTATACGCGGCCGCTACTGGAGCTTTGATGACACCGACAGTTCTGATTCCGCCTTCAATGACAAGGTGAAGGTAGACACGGACTCCATTGACCTGGAGCTCTTCCAGCAGTGGCAATGGACAGAGAAGACCGAAGTCGAAGCGTCTATTGGTGTGCGCGTACTGGACTTCGAGCAGACGGCAACAGATTTTGGAAACAACAGGATAGTCGATAGTGATTTCAGCGGTTACGGGGCCACCCTTGGCCTGCAAACCAAACGTAAATGGGGTATCGGCAAGGTCTACGGCCGCAGTCGTCTGTCGGTATTACTTGGCGAACAGGACCTCCAGGTAACAGAAGCGGGTACCTCAACGAAGGTTGATGCGGAAGATAACCCCATTAGCCAGCTGGAACTGGGCTTTGGTTATGAAGTCGCGCGCGAACTCAGATGGGGCAGCGTGAATGCCAACCTGGGTTACGAGTGGCAGTACTGGACCAACACGGCGCCGGCGAATGATACCTTTGGCGGCATTGGTGATGGCGATAACCTTGAGGATGTCAGCTTCAGGGGCTTCGTGCTGGGTGTCGGTGCCGAGTTCTGATGAAGGCGCTTACTGGCCAAACACCATACTTATCAGGTACGCACTATAGCCCAGGTAGCAGGCCAGCAAAGCGCCACCTTCAAAGTGGTTGATGCGGCCGGGGCCGCGGAAGCCATAGCCGAGGATAAACAGCGAAACAGTCAACGCCGCCATGATCAGTATGTCGCGGGAAAAGACCTCGGGCCCCACCGTTAATGGTTCGATTACCCCGGCGATCCCGACCACGGCCAGGGTATTGAACAGGTTGGAACCAATGATGTTTCCCAGGGCGATATCGTGCTCGCCCTTGCGCGCGGCGATGATCGACGAGGCCAGCTCCGGCAGCGATGTGCCAATGGCGACAATGGTCAGGCCGATAACCAGATCACTGATACCGAAGCCATTCGCGAGCTCCACCGCGCCCCAGACCAGAATGCGGGAGCTGATAATCAGCAGGACCAGCCCGACAACCAGCCAGAATGCCGCCCGCCGTACTGGCATGGCATGAACCTCCAGCTCCTGTCCTATTTCGGTGCCGAAGGCATCGGTCTTCTTCTGTAGCCCCTGCCAGATCATCCACATCATCAAGCCAGCGAACACCCCCAGCAGCACGAGGGCGTCGACGCGGCTGATGTGCCCGTCCCATACCTGCCAGGCGGCCAGGGCGGTAATCGCAGTAAGGATCGGCAATTCCTTGCGCAGTATCTGCGAATGCACGGCAATGGGACTGATGAGCGCGGTTATGCCGAGAATCAGCGCAATGTTGGCGATGTTCGAACCGTAGGCATTTCCCAGCGCAATGCCGGGGTTCCCCTGGGAGGCCGAGATGGCCGACACCACCATTTCCGGTGCGGAGGTGCCAAAGCCGACGATCACCATGCCGATCAGAAGCGGCGGCACGCTGAAGTGCCGGGCGGTGGCGGCCGAACCCACCACAAAGCGATCCGCGCTCCATAAAAGGAGTGCAAGACCGAAGATAATGGCGAGAAATGCAATAATCATACAGCTCCAGATTTTAATACATATTCAAAGACATTGCTGTCCCGTTAATCCCCTCTCCCTTCGGGATAACCAGCGCCCTGGCTGTCGTCGTTTGACAGCTTAGGCGAATGGCTAGTTGTTCCACCAGAAGGTCAGGATGAGGGAGTAAATAAAACGATGTGTCATCGAATCTAAATCCCCTAACCCTCTGTATGCAGAAGAATCTTTCAAGGTGACCTGCAGCGGCTGGCATGTTATCTTGAAAACTATCCATCTTTTTCCCTGGGGTTGAATGGATGTAGTCAATCAAGCATAACCGGTATAAAAATCATCGTCACCGGGCCGGCTGAGTGAAGCTAAAACAGGCACAATCAAAATAAGCTTCGGCCTGCATGAGGGGGTATTCCTGAACAACAATTCTGCTCGTGCAGAATGGCTCAGGACTGCACTGTAACAGTGGCAGGATGCAACTGAATAAGGACAAGAACAGGCAAGCAATGGAACGGACCGAGCGCTTTTATAAAATCTGCAAGGAACTGGATAAAAAAAGACCAGTCACAACGGCAAAGCTCCTGCCCATATTGGGGGAGATCTCCCGCTACACCCTGCGGCGGGACATCAACTATCTCATCGACCATTTCAATGCACCCATCGAATATGACCGCGCCAGCAAAGGGTGGCGTTATATCCCAGGCAGCGAGCAGTTCGAACTGCCCGGGCTTTGGTTTTCGCCAAGTGAAGCGCAGGCGCTGGTGACATTGCAACACTTGCTCCAGGATCTCCAGCCCGGTCTGCTTGAGCCTTATCTGCGCCCGGTGCAAACACGCATTGGTAAATTACTGCAGCAGAGTGAGCAGACCCTTGACGAAGTCGGGCGTCGCATTCGCATTTTGTCGCAAAACGCCAGAATCGTGCCCTCACAGTATTTTGAACTGAGCAGCTATGCCGTTCTGGCCCGCAAACGCCTGTCCATCAGCCACTACCATCGCGAACGCGACGAGACCACAGTACGTGAGATATCACCACAACGGCTCGTGCATTACCGTGACAACTGGTATCTGGACGCCTATGACCACCTGCGCAGCAGTTTGCGCACCTTCTCGCTGGCCACCCTGACAAAGGTAACCGCGCTGGATAAAGCCGCGCGGAACATTGCAGATAACAAGCTCAACCAGGAACTGGCCGATAGCTATGGCATCTTTGCCGGCAAGCAAACCCAAACCGCGATATTACGCTTCACCCCCTATCGGGCGCGCTGGGTCTCACAAGAACAGTGGCATCCCAGGCAGAAATCCCGGTTTGAAGGCGAATATTACCTCCTGGAAATACCTTATGCGGACGATCGGGAATTGCTCATGGATATTCTCAAACATGGCTCGGAAGTCGAGGTTTTAGCACCAAAAAACCTCCGCGCCAGAGTGCGTGAAACGCTCAAAGAGGCGCATAAAAACTACACAAAATAATTCACAGACAGGCATGGGGTGCAACAGCAGCAATGGTAAAAAGGTAACCTGAATTAATTCGCTTATAAGGGCGACAAGGCATCACGACCATTGCCATCATATTGTTGCAAGATAATTCTCACTGTGGAACGAAATGAATAATATTTATCGGGCGCACGTCAAACAGAATGCCAACAGTGAGTGGCTAGCGCATCACCTCGAAGACCATTTACGTGAAATGGGGCAGTTGGCGGCTGAAAAGGCAGTTGAGCAGTCGCCGTGTATAACGGATATACGTTAGTTCGAGATAAACAGGGGAACATCTGTGGACCAACTCACTGATCTGAAAGCCATATTGCATTCCAAGCGCGCCAATATTTATTACCTGGAAATGTGCCGGGTGATGCAAAAGGACGGGCGGGTGCTTTATTTGACCGAGGCGAAAGACGAGAACCAGTACTGGAATATCCCCATTGCCAACACAACCGTCATTCTATTAGGTACCGGCACGTCGATTACCCAGGCTGCAATGCGCATGTTGGCCAGCGCGGGTGTATTAGTTGGTTTTAGTGGGGGCGGTGCCACACCCCTCATCGCGGCGACAGAAATAGAATGGCTAACGCCCCAAAGCGAATACCGGCCTACCGAATACCTGCAAGGCTGGATGCAATTCTGGTTTGATGATGAAAAACGCCTGCAAGCCGCCAGATTCTTTCAGCAGCAGCGCATCGGGTTTTTGGAAAAAGTGTGGAGCAAAGACCGCGACCTGAAATCGGACGGCTTCACGATTGAAAACACCGCTATCCAGCAGGCACTGGATAGCAGCCGCAACAAAATCGACGCAGCCAAACAGGTAGGACACCTGCTGCAAGGGGAGGCGGAACTCACCAAAAAACTCTACAAAATCGCCGCCCAAAGCACTAAGCACGGTGAATTCGTGCGAGAGCGTGACGCCGTCGACACCGCCAATGCCTTTCTAAACCACGGCAACTATCTCGCCTACGGCCTGGCCGCCACCACCCTATGGGTGCTCGGCATCCCCCACGGCTTCGCTGTCATGCACGGCAAAACCCGCCGTGGCGCACTGGTGTTCGACGTGGCGGATCTGATCAAGGACGCGCTGATCCTGCCCTGGGCCTTCATCTGTGCCAAAGAAAACGCCACTGAACAGGAATTCCGCCAGCAATGCCTGCAGGCCTTTACCGACCACAAGGCGCTGGATTTCATGTTTGAGCAGGTCAAGGCCATAGCCCTCAGGCATCATGAAACTAAAGCTGATGCTGTATGAGCAATCTCAATACCTTATATCATCTTCATCGATTCTGTCTCGAGTTCCCCCTCTCCCTCAGGGAGAGGGTTGGGGTGAGGGGATCGGGGTTGGATAACTCATTATGATGGTCACCTTCGTCTCCCAGTGCGAAAAGAAGGCACTCAACCGCACCCGCCGGGTGCTGGATGCTTTCGCCGACCGGATTGGTGATAACACCTGGCAGACGGTGATAACCCAGGAAGGGCTACTGGCTGTGAAAAAACTATTGCGTAAAACGGCAAGTAAAAATACCGCCGTGAGTTGTCATTGGATACGCAGTCGGTCTAGGACGGAGTTGGTTTGGGTGGTGGGGAATAGAAACAAGTTCAATGAGCGCGGTATAGTACCTGTAAATCACACAGAAAATGAGATTGAACAATTCATGGATAGCGCGCATTGGAATACTCTGGAAATTATCAAATTTGCTGCCGCCATCGCCGGGCTGTTTCATGATTTTGGTAAGGCCATTATTTTGTTTCAGAAAAAGCTGAGTAAAGGCACAAAATCCTACGAACCTTACCGTCATGAGTGGGTGTCATTACGCCTTTTTCAGGCATTTGTTGATGCAAAATCAGATGGAGAGTGGCTTGAAGCATTGAGTCAGGTTGAAAAAGATCAAAGCATTTCATGTTTTAGGGATGGAATAGATACGCAAGATAAAAGTGATTTTGACAAACACCCATTACAGAATTTGCCGCCTTTTGCCCAGTTGGTTGCCTGGTTAATCCTGACTCACCATAAGTTACCTTTAACACCCAGCTGGAAGGTCGGAATTAACAATGCTCCGCTAGAACATATTGAGCATTGGTTCACGAACGGTTTTGACGCTATCTGGAACTCATACAACTGTAAAGACGATGACATTAAAAGCCTGATAGATGACAACTGGAAGTTTACTGATAACGGCTTGCCCTATCAAAGTAAGAAATGGAGATCGCACGCTTGTGTGATTGCATCAGAAGCAATAACTGTCCTTAAGCATCTGGATGGAACAAGATTTCTGCAAGATAATATTTTCACTTCACATCTGGCACGTTTAAGCCTAATGCTGGCTGATCACAATTATTCGGCTCAGGACAAAACCGAAGAATGGCAAAGCCCGAATTACAAGGTTTATGCAAATACTGATAGAGAAACCAAAGCAATAAAACAGCAATTGGATGAGCATCTGATCGGTGTCGCTTATCACGCCAAAGATATTGTTAAGGCCCTGCCGAAATTGAATGCCAGTAGTAAATGCTTAAGATCACTTCCAGAAAATGCCTTTCTTGAAGGCGGTACGCCAAAAGCTTTTAAAGAACAATTTGGCTGGCAGGATGATGCGAAGAACCTTGCTCTAAAACTGAGCGAAACAAGTTCACAGCAGGGATTTTTCGGTATCAACATGGCATCCACTGGCAAAGGCAAAACTCTGGCCAATGCCAAGATCATGTATGCCCTGGGCGAGAAAACAGGCAGGCGGCGCTTTTGCGTGGCATTAGGGTTACGTGCGCTTACGCTGCAAACCGGTAGAGAGTACCGCACAGAGCTGGACTTGAACGACGAGCAATTAGCGATTGCAGTGGGTGGAACGGCAGTTAAACAACTATTCGAAACCGCACATGAAAATAAAAACGAGGTCAATCTGGAAGTAGATACTGGCAGCGAATCGCAGAACGATTATCTCGATCCAGATTTGTATGTCGATTATCAGGGAAGCATCCAGGAGCATAGCCTGTCGAAATGGACCAAAGATAATCCGCGTATCGAAAAGCTGATCCAGGCGCCGGTATTGGTCTGCACCATTGATCATCTTGTCCCGGCCACCGATGGCACCAAAGGCGGCAAACAGATTGCCCCTATGCTGAGGCTGCTTACTTCAGATTTGGTGATTGACGAACCAGATGATTTTGGTCTGGACGATTTGCCAGCTTTATGTCGTCTGGTGCATTGGGCAGGAATGTTAGGCAGCCGGGTTTTGTTGTCCACCGCCACCATGCCGCCGGCATTAGCCTATGCGGCTTTTGAAGCCTATCAGGCGGGGTGGTCGCAATATGCTAAGGCCAATCTATCGGGTTGGAATGGCTGGATAAACTGCGTTTGGTTCGATGAAGAAAACGCCACGGATTGCAGCTCGAACGATATTGAATCGTTTATAAAAGCGCACAAAAGATTTGTTGCTTATCGAATAAAACATTTGAAGGATAAAGCTAAAGCAAAACATAAAGCCGAAATATTGCCTATAGATAGAGTCGATCAGGAAACGGTTTATCAAACGGCTGCCAGCGTCATACAGCAAGGTGCGTTGCAATTACATCAATATCATGGAAAAGAAATCGAGCAAAAGCATGTCTCCATCGGGTTGGTGCGAATGGCCAACATTAATCCATTGGTGGCGGTTGCCAAAGAACTGTTAAATCTTAAGATTACTCAACCGAACACTCGTATTCATTTATGCGTCTATCACAGCCGATACCCGCTGGCGATCCGCTCCTATATCGAAAACAAACTGGATCTGATGCTCAAACGCAACTCAAAACAGAATGACTGGCCACCGCAAGAGCTAAAAGACAAAGTAGCCGCCTTTCCGGAAAAGCATCAGATTTTTATTGTGCTGGCTTCACCTGTCGCCGAAGTCGGCCGAGATCATGACTATGACTGGGCTATAATCGAACCCAGCTCCATGCGCTCCATTATCCAGATAGCAGGAAGAGTATTGAGACACCGGGAGAGTGAACCGGAACATGCCAATATTCTGCTACTGGATAAGAACATCAAATGCCTTAGAGGTGAAAAGCCCTGTTTTGAAAGGCCAGGTTTTGAACTGAGTAAATTAAAACTAAAAATGGAGCAAAATGACCTAACGCATGTTTTGTATAAAGAGCAATATCAAACCATTAACTCCATTCAGCGAATAACAACACCTGAGAAATATGACGAAACCGCGACAAAAAACCTGGTCTCACTCGAACATAAGGCGCTTCGAGAAACATTGCTGACGTCACCGATGTCGGCTAAATTGTGGTGGGATACAAAACCATTCTGGTGTGGCGAAGTGCAGAAGCAACAACGATTTCGCGATTCCAAAAAAGATGAAGCATTGTATTTAACGCTGGATAACGATGAGCCAAAATGGTTATGGAAAAATGAGCATGTTTATCCTGCCAAATGGACAGACCAGATTTCAGGTTCCGTCTTCAGTATAAAATCATCTGAAAATATAGAAATGGCAGAGAACAATGGATTTTGGTTTGAATTGAAAGCGCATAGTATCTATCAAAAACTGGCGGAGGAACTGGATATTGAGATTGAAGAGGCAGCTCGCCGATTTGGTGAAGTTCGGTTAGTTAACTATGACAGGAATGAACTGGATGAATATTTTTATTCGCAGAATTATGGGCTTTATCAGGAGGTAAAAGATTGATGAATCAATTAGGGTTAGAATTTAAAGGTAAAATACTCGAATTTATCCGAGCGAGGGCCGAAGAAAAACAAGTTGCTCGTTTGATCAAGGAGGACAAAAAGAGAGCAGGGACAGACTCTAAACAAGCCATTATTACGCAGCTCAAAACATTTTTACTGGAAAGCGACGATGTCGATAAAGCTAAATTGGAAGAAGTCGTTAATGCAAAAAATAAGGACGACTCTGTAACGGCTATATGTTTTGCGAACCAAAAGCTTAAGCAGATAGTTTCTTTGTGTGCTGATCCGCATGATGAAGCCGTCCTGAGGATATTAAACTTATATGAAGATTCTAAAACACAGATCGAGCAGGATCATATACACGAGGTCTGGCTCGATAAGTACGCTGGGTTTGCGGCAGGTGTAAAATTTGCCACACACGTTCCGAAGCTTTCACATCCTGGTATTAAAGGTGCGACACCATTTTATGTTCAGTTAAGTGCTTTTAACCAAAACTCAAAGCCCTATGTGACTACTGATCGTATTAAAAATCCAGAATTGGATGATGCTATTGATAATGCCGCTTATACACCAGTAGCAAATTTGTTGAAGATAGAGATTGATGGGGTGTCAATCGCAAATTATTTGGCGGATGATGACCTATCACCATTAATGTACCTAAGTCAAGATGAAAAAAAAGTAGCTCAGTGGGGGAAATTATTTTCATCAGTATTAAAGACCGACAAGGCGGCAACACATTCGTTGGCCAAGCAAGTATTTTTCCCCATAGACAATGATGAGCGCTATCACTTGTTATGTAACGTAGCATCTTCCAGCTTGGCTCACTATATATACAAAGCTATTGCGGAAGGCTCTGGTAAAAATGTATCGAAGCTAAAAGAGAAAAACAAATATTGTGGAAATGCTTCATTTTACTTTCCTGGCTACGCTAAGTTGGCTGTTACATCGCTTGATGGGGCGAAGAATGTTTCGCCCCTCACTAGTAAAAGAGCTGGGAAAATGACGCTATTAAGAAGTCAGCCACCTACTTGGCGATCCCAACTCAAACCACCTGTTTTTAAAAAATCCCTGTTTTTTGAACCTTCCATCTATTCGCAAGCAAAGGAAGATATTGACTATTTACGGGATTTTCTAATGCGCTTTGAGCAAATCGAGCTGAGCATCAAAAACCCTAAACGTATGAAATGGATCGAACAATGGATCGGCGAAATTATAGACGAGGTATTGTTTTATATTGCCAGCATCCGGAAACTGCCTGCCGGATGGTCATCCGCTTCCGATATCAAACTCATACCGGAGCACCAGTATTTGCTTGATCCTGACCGCAGCGATGCTGACTTTCAAACGGCTATAGCCAATACGGATTGGCCATCTGTGGTCTGTAAAGACTTCACTGACTGGCTGAACAATAAACTGACAGGTAAGGATAAACAGTTTACCCCGCAAGCCCAACATACCCGCCTTTGGTATGAAATGTTTGAACCGGAATTAAGAGAGTTAATTCAGACAGTAGAATTCGACCGCAAACATAAAACGGAGGTGGAAGCGTGAGCCAGTATTTATTACTCAATCGCGTGCGCGTGCAAAATGCCAATGCCGTTTCGGGATTTACCTGGGGCTTTCCTGCTATCACTCATTTTTTAGGCTTTACCCATAATCTGCACCGGAAGCTGAAACAACATCCCTATTTTAAAGGCTTCAGCTTGCGAGGCTGTGCCGTCATTGCGCACGAACATCAGGTGCATAGTTACAAATCATCGGGAGGCATTAACTTTTCACAAAACAAATCCGCGCATTATCTTGAGCTGAAGTTTGATAAAGGCCGCCTCAAAGATCCCTCGGTTATTGAAGAAGCGAAAATGAATATGACCGTGTCGCTGCTGATTGGCTTTGATGGCTATGTAGGTAGTCAGGAAGAGAGTTTTAAAGAATGGATCAGGAAAATGAGCCAGATACAAAGAATGGCTGGCGGTACGGTTATGGATATCGATTCCGTAGATTTGCTTGATCTTGGCGAAGAATCAAATTTGCGGAGCCTGAAACGGAAACTATTACCCGGCTTTATATTGCAAGATCGTTCTGAATATCTGGCCGATCATTTTAAAAAGTTGCAGCAGCAAAATCCGGATGCCGAGCTGATTGACGCCTGGCTGGATTTTTCAGCATTGAAACAGAAAGCAAGGCCGAAATGTGGTCTGATAGAAAAACATTTGCAAAAACGATGGAAAGATAACCCGGACAATGAAAAATCAGAACAATTATTGACTTGCTGGCAAAACCATAAAGAAGAACCTTATGATCAGAGCAATATTCCATCATTGCTAACAACTTATTTCTCATCTCTGGATGAAAAGACCAATAATAAATTACTGGAACAATGGAGAAGCTACTACAACCCAACAGAAAAGACTGATGCCGAGTGGGAATATATCAAAAAACCAGAAAAAGGATACCTGGTGCCCATCATGACCGGCTACAAGGCCATATCGCAAGTGTATGAAAAAGACACTGTGATTGATGCTCGCGACAATAAAACCGATGTTTGTTTTGTTGAGTCAGTGCATTCCGTAGGCGAATGGCAAAGCATTCACCGCATTAAAACTGCTGAAGCATTGGCAAACAGCCTCTGGGATTACTCGCCTTATGAGGAACACTGGTATCTGTGTAAACGAGGCATAGAGCACCATAAACAGGATGATGCAACTCAAGCATCGAGTATTTACGAATAATTATTATAATTTTACTGACGAGGAAAATTGATATGACTATAGACTTACCAAGCATGCTTTCATTTGAGCACAAACTGGAAACATCAGATGGTTTAATGTTTTCAGGAAATTGGAATGAAAAAGATCGAAAGGATGAGTGGAAGGTAATACCTATCACAAAAAGACAGAACAGATCGACACAGAGCGCGCATGGAACGAGTGACGAAGACAAAATAAAGCCGAATCCGGTTTCATCAGATAGCGATGACGCTAATCTTCCGATTGATAAAGATGCATTAAGAGTCAGTTTCAGCTTAAGGGTTATTGGTAATCTTGGAAAACCCTTTGGTTGCAATGATCCGGGTTTTGAATCTGCAATAGTTGCGAAAATAGGTGAATTCAAAGAATCAAATAGCGTAGGTGAATTGGCGTATCGCTATGCCTACAATATTGCCAATGGGCGGTTCTTGTGGCGAAACCGTGTGGGAGCAGATGAAATATCCATACATGTAACCGCAGGAAATGACCAAACATTGATCTTCAATGCTTATGATTTTTCATTGTCGGATTTTGATAAAAACAAAGAACTAGCTGATCTAAATACACTTGTTGCAATTATTGAAACAGGTTTGAAAGGTGATGGTGAAAGCTTTGTGCTGATCAATGTCGACGCCTATGTCAAATTCGGAGTGCTTCAGCATGTTTTTCCCTCGCAAGAAATGAATATGAATGTGAAGGGTAAATCACTGTTTCAATTAGATGGTTGCGCTGCCATGCATAATGTCAAAATCGGCAATGCCCTTCGCACCATAGACACCTGGTATCCTCGTTATGCCGAAGAAAAACAGCCTATTGCGATTGAACCTTTTGGCGCAGTGACGCAACGCGGTGATGCTTATCGTAAAAATAAAAAAGAGGGTGATTTGTATAGCTTGATGCTTGATTGGGTTAATGACAAAGACATAACTGATAATCAAAAATCCTATGTCACTGCTAATCTGATCCGTGGCGGTGTATTCAGTAAAAAGAGCGATAAAAAGGGGTAGCCCATGAATTACTACCAGGATTTAACTCTCATGCCGAATACTGAAGTTAACCTCGGCTATATCTGGAAAAAAGTCTTTCAACAGGTACACATTGCCTTGGTGGATAACAGAGTCGGTGACAATGAATCCGCTATTGCACTTTCAATTCCGGGTTATAAATCAGGGGCGTCGAAAGAAAAGTACTTTCCTTTAGGCGATAAACTGCGTTTGTTAGCTGCCAATGAAGACGCGCTAGTAAAGCTGGACATTCACCAATGGCTAAAACGGTTGAGCGATTATTGTCATATTAAACCGATTAAAGCTGTGCCTGCTAGCATCAAGCAGTACGCACAATTTAAACGTAAACCCGTTAAGTCAATTGAAAAAAAGGCGAAGCGCAGAGCTGAGCATTTGAATAAACCTTATGCTGAGGTTCTGGCTTATTTACTTAAAGAAGGGAGATCTGACAAAAGTTCATTACCCTATATTAACGTCGAGAGTCAGGAGACTAAAAAGCGAGTAGCGCAAGGGGTGTCATGTCAGTTTTCACTCTTCATCGAGCAGATGCTTTTTGATGCGCCTGCTTCGGGGAAGTTTGACTGCTACGGCCTCTCCAAAACCGCCACCGTCCCCTGGTTTGACTAACCGTTGACTGGCGGTAGCTGGCTTACGAACGCAAGGCACGGTATTAACCACATTTGCCTGAGGTTCTGAACAATGATGATTTTGGGGACATTTTGTTGCTTTCTAACACTTGGCAGCCGTCTACTGAGAAATATGGGTTGGCCATCCACGATTGCCTAGCCTATAATCTAGACAGTCTAGACAGAAAGTGAGGTGAGAACTATGTCGTGGCAATTACAGGATGCAAAAAATCGCCTCAGTGCCGTGGTTAAGGCGGCTGAAAAAGAGGGGCCTCAGGTGATAACCGTCCATGGGCAGGAGAAAGCGGTCGTGCTTTCCGCCGAGGCCTACCAGCGCCTGGTGCAGCGCAAGGGGAGTTTGTTGGAGTTTTTCCAGCACTCGCCCTGGGCGAAAACCGAGATTGATATTTCCCGTTCAAAGGATACCGGCCGGGAAGTCGAGTTGTGAATTACCTGCTTGATACCTGCCTGTTATCTGAGCTGCGAAAACCGGAGCCGGATGCCGGGGTGGTGGCATGGGTATCCGATGTCGATGAGAGCAGGTTGTTTGTCAGTGTCCTGAGCCTGGGGGAGATTCAAAAAGGAGTCGCCAAACTGGAGGATGGCCGGCGCAAGAACGCGTTTCAGCACTGGCTCGAACAGGATTTGCTGGTTCGCTTTGAGGGTCGCATTCTAGCCCTGGATCTCGATATGGCGCTGGAATGGGGATTTGTGAGTGCAGCAACCGAGAGCCGGGGGAAACCGGCCCCGGTTGTCGATGCCCTGCTGGCGGTAACGGCATTGGTGCGTAACCTCACCCTGGTGACCCGTAACGTCAAAGACTTTGACGGTTTTCCGGTGAAGGTGCTCAATCCCTGGAATCATGGTTAAAGATATCGCGTGCCAGAGCCGCGCGGTGGTTTACGTGGGCATAGAGTTTTATATCAAAATTGATATATTAGTGATAAGGGACTATCATGAGAAAGCTCCTATTCGAGGGCGATACCCTGGCGCTGATCCGTCAGTTACCTGATGACGCACGGCACCGGGCCGGTTATGAGATTGACCGGGTACAGCGGGACAGAGAACCTGAAAACTGGAAGCCGTTTCCTGCAATCGGGCAAGGTGCGCGCGAGATTCGAATACAGGTGAGCAGGCAATACCGGATTATCTACATTGCGAAATTTGCGGATACGGTGCATGTCCTGCATGTGTTCGCGAAAAAGTCACAGAAAACCCGAAAGTCGGATATCGAAATCGCGAAGAACAGATTGAAAGAAGTTATCAGGAGGTATCGATAATCATGTCACAGGAATTTACGAGTGTCTGGGATGCGATTGAAGGTGATCAGGTACAGGCTGCGAACCTGAAATTACGCTCTCAGTTAATGATAGAAGTCTCCGAATATGTCAAAGAATCCGGTTTGACACAGACCGAAGCGGCAAAAAAACTCGGCACGACTCAACCCCGGTTGAATGATGTATTAAAAGGCAGAATCGAAAAATGCACAGTCGACCGACTGGTGAACATGCTCGCTGCGGTCGGTTACAAGGTAAATCTGGACATTTCACACGCTGCCTGATGATGTAGTAACCGGTTTGGTCGGTTACTACCCATTATTTTTCGCTCTTTAACAATTCGATAAAAAATCAGTAAGTTACAACTTTGCTTAAAAAGATTGGTTAGATACCCAAATTCTTGCTAAGCATTTGTTGTAACTTATTTTTTGCCTATATAATTGCTGTTCACTGCCGCACAGGCAGCTTAGAAAATCTAACAGCGTTGGCCGCTGGTGCAGGGGAGGTTCACTGCCGCACAGGCAGCTTAGAAAACCTGTCAATATCCTTGGCAGACACATCCATAGTTCACTGCCGCACAGGCAGCTTAGAAAAGCAACTACGGCCAGCACTTTGTCAGTGTTTAGTTCACTGCCGCACAGGCAGCTTAGAAAACAAGGTAATCAGACGTGATGGTTCAGTTGAAGTTCACTGCCGCACAGGCAGCTTAGAAAGTGTACAGCCAGCCAGTCAGCCGCTTCATTAGGTTCACTGCCGCACAGGCAGCTTAGAAAGACTACTGGAAGAGGGTATGGATGTGGAGTCTGTTCACTGCCGCACAGGCAGCTTAGAAATCACTCTCATTCTGGGCATTCTCTTTCACGATGTTCACTGCCGCACAGGCAGCTTAGAAAACGCAAAAGGCCATAATCATCACAGTATTGGTGTTCACTGCCGCACAGGCAGCTTAGAAAATCTTCAACTCGTTCCTCGATGCGGTCTTCGAGTTCACTGCCGCACAGGCAGCTTAGAAATTCTCGCCGGATGCCGCAGTCTTAAAGTTGAAGTTCACTGCCGCACAGGCAGCTTAGAAAAAGTACCCCGAGTGCTTCGGCTATTCGTCTTTGTTCACTGCCGCACAGGCAGCTTAGAAAAAAGCCGTAACCTTCAGCAGACTTCTCGCCAGGTTCACTGCCGCACAGGCAGCTTAGAAAATACTCAGAATCTTCGTCACCAAAGCCGTAACGTTCACTGCCGCACAGGCAGCTTAGAAATTTGGGATACAGAAGAGATGAAGAGCATTAAAGTTCACTGCCGCACAGGCAGCTTAGAAATGATATTGATTTACGATTCGTGTTCTCAAATCGTTCACTGCCGCACAGGCAGCTTAGAAAATCCTATCCCGGTCGATATGACTGCCCGACTAGTTCACTGCCGCACAGGCAGCTTAGAAAACGTGAGCGAACGATAGTCACACTGAAGCTGAGTTCACTGCCGCACAGGCAGCTTAGAAATCAATGACTAACAGGTATTGGTGAAACTCGTCGTTCACTGCCGCACAGGCAGCTTAGAAATTAGTGAACATGAGGTCTATGAGCAGAATGAAGTTCACTGTCGCACAGGCAGCTTAGAAAACTCGCTTACAAACTGGCTAGGAATATCTTCAGTTCACTGCCGCACAGGCAGCTTAGAAATTGTGAATGTTGCGAGGGCATAGCTGGTAAACGTTCACTGCCGCACAGGCAGCTTAGAAAGCCGAGAAACCCGCCGACTTGTGTAATATCATGTTCACTGCCGCACAGGCAGCTTAGAAAATTGGTTAATCGAACGTGTTACGTCTGTAGTGGTTCACTGCCGCACAGGCAGCTTAGAAAGTGGAAAATTAACAGTAATGTACTGGAGGTATGTTCACTGCCGCACAGGCAGCTTAGAAATTCAGGAAGCAGTGACTCCACTTCACGCTTGAGTTCACTGCCGCACAGGCAGCTTAGAAATCTAGATTGTCGTCGTAAGCTGGTAAAGATGAGTTCACTGCCGCACAGGCAGCTTAGAAAACTCATGCATATAAATAATTGCCTCGTCAGAAAAATTCATGGGTAGTTTTCGGGGCAGGTAGCGCTCCAAGCGCGTGATATAAGGCGATTTCAGTCG
>NZ_JAVVES010000060.1:0-15028 GCF_032250955.1 Sulfuriflexus sp.
GTGGACCAAAGGGCAGAAACCAGAAGAAAGAGCTGATTATCCGGTCGTGGTAAGGTGGCCACCGGCGACAGCAACGGAGACAGCCATGACCAAGCCAGTGATCAGCAAAGACCAGTTCATCGATATCTGTAACGAGCGGCTCAGAGAGCACGATATGTACGAGGAGGGCATGCTGTTCATGGTCTCCCCAGAGGGCAGCACCGAGCCCTCAGGGTACACCTGGCCAACGCGAGGACAGGCCGGAGATAAGCCGGCCTTGTTTACTAATATCGCCACATCAGTGCGCGAGGACTACGAAGTCACTTAAACAGCCCCAACGGCGTCGCAAATTGGGCGTAAATTGGGGCTGAATTGGTGTCGCAAATCTGGCGTGAAGGTGTCGCAAATCTGGCGTCGCGCTACAGGACACCCTACGATTTGTTCTTTCATTCAGTTATCACTGAATAAAAGAATCCCCTCACTGCTCAGAAATCTCCGGCACGCGCAGAACTCACCCGTTTGCTTAACGGCTTAATGCAACCTGCGCTTCGCTGCGGTTGCGCCTACAAACGGGGTCGACTGCACGTGACCATCCGGAAATTTCCTGCGCGGCTCGGCTGCATCGAAGGGAGTTAAAAACCCACTTAATCAATCGCTCTACCCGCCCTCTTGATTTCAAATTTCATCTATCTCGATATCACTATACTCTGGAAGTATGTCCTTTAATCTTTCTTTATATCCTTTCGCAACATAAATTTTCTTCAATGAAGAATGATCAAAAACCACGTTCCCTAACCTTCTCCATTCTCTTTCCATATAATAGTTTTCTCGATCTGTCTCAGAAAGTGATACATCGTATGGTTTTATAAATGCTAAAAAGTCTTTTTGAAAACAACTTTTGAGAGTGCTCAGTAGTTCATCTTCCTCAGGAACATTTCCAATTTTACGTGGTGTTGTTTTTTGTTCGTAACATCCTAGTGAGCATCTATATATTCCCTCTATATCTTGTAATAATTTTTTCCCATATACTGTTAGGATATCTTGTTTCGACCATGGCACATACATAATAGGCCTACACCCATAACTTGCCAGATAGTATTTATCTATACCCACACCAAATCGACCATACTTCTCTGTATGAATACCCAATGAACCACGAGGGATGTCACAAAAACATACGATCTCTGGTGCAATTAATCCTTCATCCAGTAAAGACTTCTCAGGATCTATCGTTAATCTAGTCTCTCCCCAACCTGGTATATGAGGCCAATAAGATACACATTTATTTGATAGAACATCTACAAGAGTTCTGAAATTTTTTTCATTATCCAGAGGGGTTTTCCATCCGACAAAATGGGAAAGCTCCTCCGAAGTATAGTCTTCATCAATAAAGTTTATTATTTTAAGTTTTACGTAAATCCTGTCAGACGCTATTACACTAATTACAATCAATCCAATTAAGATGCTGGGGTTTGGCCCAATAATTTCATCAACGTTTATAAAATCCAGGATGTATGACCAGAAAACAGAGGAAACTAATGCTGATACACTAGCAAGAAGTATTCGATTTGCTATAGTGACGTCTTTGTCATTCATCAATCCGCAATCAGAAATCCAGATCCGCCGCCCACAAATTCTGATCTCCCTTATCAAACCTCTCCCACATATCAATAAACGTATCACCACTTACCGGATGCCGCATGTCAGGCGCCAGCTCACTCAAGGGCAACAAGACAAAGGCATAGGTCTCGATCTCGTTGCGAGGAATATTCATGCTCTCATCGACCAGGTCATCATAAAGCAGCATATCGATATCGAGGGTCCGCGCCATCATCCTGTCGTGATTACGGCGACGACCATGTGCATCTTCGATCTCGTCCATGAGTTCACTGATCACGTCGACACTTTCTTCGGCGGTGAAGGCGACGACCAGGTTTAAAAAGTTATCTCCCTGAAAACCGACGGCCTCGCTTTCATAAACAGTGGAAACCACGAGATCGGAATACAGTTCGCGCAAGGTCTCGATTGCCGAGCGGATGTTTTCTTCGGCGTCGATGTTACTGCCGAGACCGAGGAAGACACGGGCCATAGCTAGTCCTTGTTACCGCGTTCGATGATCACGCCGACATCACGTGCGCCACGGACGGCACCTTGCTTGTTTATACGTACCCGGACCCAGGGGACCGGGAATTCTTCGAGGATGATCTCCGCGATGCGTTCGGCGAGGGTTTCGACGAGCTGGAACTCGGCGTCCTCGACAAAGGCAATAATATGTTTTGCTACTGACTTGTAATCGAGGGTGTCATCAATGTGGTCACTGCTGGCAGCCTTGCGGATATCGGCGCCCATGTCCAGATCAATCACCACCGTCTGGTGGATGCGGCGTTCCCAGTCGAAGATGCCGATAACGGTATCGACTTTGAGGTTATGCAGGAAAATAATGTCCATAGTGTCTTGGTTTACTGATTCTCTAACGTGCGCGCACTGTAGCATATTTTTGGCTCATAGAACCCCTTCCGGCTTCATCATGAGTAACCTAACCTTCCTTCCGAAGGTTCAGGGAAATTGATGATTTAGGAATGATGATTGATGAATGCAAGAGCATAAAGTGCGTAGGTCAGATTAGGAACCGAAGCTGACGTAATCCGTCCTACAACTTAATGCACCTCGAAGAGGTTCTAAGTGCAGGCTGGTGTTCAGTAACAGTGGCACTGGATTCCGGCCTTCGCCGGAATGACGATCTTTTTCGTTCATCAATCATCATTCCTAAATCATCAATCCAATTAGGCTTGACCATAAGTGCTGCAACGTTTCCAATAGCGGCATGCAAATTCTCGACTACAGCCTCATCATCGCCGGATATTTATTTGGTTCTATCTCCAGTGCGATCATCGTCTGCAAGCTCATGCGCCTGCCCGACCCGCGTACGCTGGGCTCTAACAATCCGGGCGCCACCAACGTCTTGCGCTTCGGCGGTAAAAAGGCCGCCGCGATTGTCCTGATCGGGGATATGGTCAAGGGTGTCATCCCGGTGCTGGCCGCGCGCCTGCTTGGCACCGAGGCCCTGGTTCTGGCGGCGGTCGGCTTTGCCGCCTTTATCGGCCACCTGTATCCGGTGTTTTTCAATTTTCGCGGCGGCAAGGGTGTCGCCACCGCCTTCGGCGTGTTTGCGGCGCTGAGCTGGCAGGTCGGTCTGGCCGTGGCCGGGACCTGGCTGGTCGTTGCCAAGGTCTTCAGGATATCTTCCCTGGCCGCCCTCATTGCTGCCATGCTGGCACCGCTTTATATCTGGTGGCTGACGGCGGAAGGACACTGGCTGGGCATGAGCATTGCTATGAGTGTCATCCTCATCTGGCGGCACCGCAGCAACATCCAGAACCTGCTCAGCGGCAAGGAAGGCAGTATCGGCAAGGGCACTGATGACAACGTACCAACGGATATAGAATAGTCTGATTGATGATTGATGATTGCGGATCGATGATTTTTCATTCATTCATCAATCATCATTCCTAAATCATCAATTCTGCCCTACGGCGCAACGAGTTCCTCGAGAGACCACCGCGGCTGGGCATGAAAGCCTGCACTGCCGCGCTCTCCGGCCTGCAGGCGCAGATAACCGGCATAGGCGATCATGGCGCCGTTGTCGGTGCAGAATTCCAGCCGCGGATAGAACACCTTGGCCTGTTCTTCTTTCACCAGCTGTTGCATGCGCTCGCGCAGGGCGGTGTTGGCGCTGACCCCGCCGGCCAGTACGAGCTGTTTCACGCCGGTCTCGCGCAGGGCGCGCCGGCACTTGATGGCCAGCGTATCGACCACCGCGTCCTGGAAGGCCCGCGCGATATCGGCCTTGGCCCGCGCATCCTGGGTACTCGTTTGCCAGGTATTCAGGGCAAAGGTCTTCAGGCCGCTGAAACTGAATTGCAGGCCGGGTCGGTCGGTCATCGGCCGCGGGAATCTGTATTTGTCCGGGTCACCGTCCACGGCGAGTTTTTGCACCGCCGGCCCGCCCGGGTAGCCCAGGTCGAGCAGCTTGGCGGTCTTGTCGAAGGCCTCGCCGACGGCGTCATCGAGGGTGTCACCGAGGATCCGGTACTGGCCCACGCCCTCGACCTGCACCAGCATGCTGTGACCACCGGACACCAGCAGGGCGATAAACGGGAATTCCGGCGGATTCTCCTCGAGCATCGGCGCGAGCAGGTGACCTTCCATGTGGTGCACGCCGACATGCGGCACGCCCCAGCTCCAGGCCAGGGTCCGCCCGACTGCGGCGCCGACCAGCAGCGCGCCGACCAGCCCCGGGCCCTCGGTGTAAGCCACGGCGTCAATCTCGCGGCGGCTCAGCCCGGCCCTGGCCATGACCTCATCGAGCAGGGGCACGATCTTGCGGACATGGTCGCGCGAGGCCAGCTCCGGCACGACACCGCCATAATCGGCATGCAGTTCCACCTGGCTATATAAGGCATGGGCGAGCAGGCCCCGATCGCTGTCATAAACGGCGACCCCGGTCTCATCACAGGAGGTTTCGATTCCCAATACACGCATATCGGGCGGCATTTTAGCAGACCGGCGGCCGGGCGCGCGGCCTGTCTGCAAAAAGTACCGGATAATTTTGCATTTTGGCGCGTAAATCATTAAGATCTCGCACCCTTGGCAGTCTGTCTCAGATTGGCCGTCGGGATACCCGGGTATAACGAGTTAATTTTTAAGGTTTAATCAATGCCATCAGTCAAAGTTAGAGAGAACGAACCCTTCGACGTAGCCCTGCGTCGCTTCAAACGCTCCTGCGAAAAATCCGGCGTACTTGCCGAAGTCCGTCGCCGCGAAGCCTATGAGAAGCCGACCACCGTGCGTAAGCGTAAGGCTGCTGCTGCTGTCAAGCGCAACCAGAAGAAGGTTTCGCGCCAGATCCAGCATCGCGTTCGCCTGTACTGATACAGGATTTTGCTTCACGTCCCGACCTGGTCAGGACCGTTAAGCAAAACAGAATGAGCGACCTCAAAGAGCAAATCACGTCGGCCATGAAGACCGCCATGCGCGAGAAAGACAAGCCGCGCCTCGGTGTCATTCGCCTTATGCTGGCGGCTATCAAGCAGATCGAGATCGATGAGCGCAAAGAGCTCGACGATACCGAAACGCTGGCCGTCCTCGACAAAATGCTCAAGCAACGCCGCGAAAGCATCAAGCAATACGAGGCCGCCGCTCGCCAGGACCTGCTCGAGCAGGAGCAATATGAAGTCGGTGTCATCCAGGACTTTATGCCCGCCCAGCTCGATGAGGCTGAAATCGACAGCATTATCGATGCAGCCATTGCCGAGACCGGTGCCAGTTCCATGAAGGAAATGGGCAAGGTTATGGGCATTATCCGCCCCCGGCTGCAGGGTCGCGCCGACATGGGCGCCGTCAGCGGCAAGATCAAGGCCCGCCTCGGCTAGGAGCCTGTCCAGCCGCCAACCCTCTGCGGCGGTTAAACTTTCTCAAAACACGGGTTTACCCGCGCGTAAGCGCTGCTTTTGGAGATTTTTCCTGGCAATCGGCACACCAGCCGGTCTGCTCAAATCATCTGATCAGTGTTTTTCTGCACCACGCTGCTCCATTACACATCTTATGCTGACTAGTCTGGAAAGTCGGCTTACACTCTAGGCTATGAGCGGAAAGATTCCTCAAAACTTTATTGATGACTTGCTTGGTCGCATCGACATCGTTGATGTCATAGACGTGCGCGTGCCATTGAAAAAGAAAGGCAAGGACTTCATGGCCTGCTGCCCTTTCCACGGCGAAAAGACCCCCTCCTTCAGTGTCAGCCAGGACAAACAGTTCTATTACTGCTTTGGCTGCGGCGCCTCCGGTAGCGCGCTGGGCTTTCTCATGGATTATGAGCACATGGGTTTTGTCGAGGCCATCGAATCGCTGGCCGCCAGTGCCGGCGTCGATGTCCCCCGCGAGGAAGGCGGCAGCGAGGTGCCCCGGCAAGACTACCAGCCGCTTTATGCCGTACTCGAGACTGCCTCGAAGTTTTACCGTGACCAGCTGCGCAACCATCCCCAGGCGCAGCGTGCCGTTGATTACCTGAAAGGCCGTGACCTGAGCGGCGATATCGTCACCGCCTTCGGCATCGGCTTTGCCCCGCCGGGCTGGGACAACCTGATTAAACACGTTGGCGACGATGCCGCCAGGCAGGCAAGCCTGACCACTTCGGGCATGGTGATCGAGAAGGACGACAAGCGCTATGACCGTTTCCGGGATCGCATCATGATCCCGATCCTCGACCGGCGTGGCCGCTGTATCGCCTTCGGTGGCCGCGTGCTGGACGCAGGAGACGGGACGCAACAACAGGGTGCCAAGTACCTGAACTCCCCGGAAACCCCCGTTTTCCACAAGGGCCGCGAGCTCTATGGCCTCTACCAGGTCCGCAAGGCCTTACGCGATATCCCGCGGCTGCTGGTGGTCGAGGGCTATATGGACGTGATCGCACTGGCCCAGTACGGCATTCGTTATGCCGTGGCCACGCTCGGCACGGCGACCACTGCCGAGCACCTCGAACAGCTGTTTCGTACGGTGCCCGAGGTCGTGTTCTGTTTTGATGGTGACCGTGCCGGTCGTGCCGCGGCCTGGCGGGCGCTGGAAAATGCCCTGCCCGTAATCCGCGAGGGCCGCGAGGCGAAGTTCCTGTTCCTGCCCGAGGGCGAAGACCCGGATACCTATGTGCGCCAGCACGGTCGTGAGGCGCTGGAGAAAAATATCCACGAGGCCATGCCTTTTTCCCGGTTCCTGCTTGAAAACCTCTCTGCACGGGCCGATATACAGACCATCGACGGCCGTGCCAGGCTGGTTGAACTGGCCCGGCCCCTGTTCACCAGGCTTAGTGCCGGGGTTTATCGCGAAATGCTCACCGATCAACTGGCGCGTATCGCCGAGATGGATGCCGACCGCCTGGCCGCGCACCTGTTTCACCAGAAACAGGACGCCGTCGCCCCCGTGCAACGTTCGCCGCGCTCGGGCGCACCGACCAAACGCAGCAACAGCCTGGTCAGCCGGGCGATCAGTTGCCTGCTGCAGGATCCGGGGCTGGGCAAACTGGCGGGGGACGGCAAACGCCTGCTGGCCTCCGGCGAACCCGGTGCGGCTTTTTTAGTCGAACTGGTTGAATTATTGCAACTTAAACCACATTTAAACACTGCGGCCGTCATCGAACACTGGCGCGAACAGCCGATTGCGCAGCGCTTACGCGAACTGGCGGCAACGGATGCCACGCTCTCCGATACCCAGGCCCTGGAGACCGAGTTTCTGCATACCCTGGCACGTTTGGATGAACAGGCCGCACGGCGGCGACAAATGGCGCATATTGAGAACGTGAAATCGAAACGATTTGACGAGCTTACCGAGGAAGAGAAAAAAGCTTTCAGGAAACAGATTGTTAGTGATCCCTGAAAGATCGTCGTTCACAGACTAAACTATGTAAAACGCCAGTAATTGAACTATAATAGTTCGTTTAATACCGCCCGCTTTTGGTGGGTGATGGCAAGACATCTGTATTTTAGACAAGGCACACATACATGGCAATGGACAAGGAAACACAACAATCTCAGCTCAAGGCACTGATCGCCAAGGGAAAGGAGCAAGGCTACCTGACCTACGCAGAGGTAAATGATCACCTGCCAAACGAGATCGTCGATCCGGATCAGATCGAGGGGATTATCAGCATGATCACCGACATGGGGATCACCGTGCAGGAATCCGCCCCTGACGCCGACAGCCTGGTTATGTCTGATCAGGCGGTGAGCGCCGATGACGATGCCGCCAGCGAAGAAGCCGCTGCCACACTGGCTACCGTGGACGCCGAATTCGGTCGTACCACCGACCCGGTACGTATGTACATGCGTGAAATGGGTGCCGTCGAACTGCTGACCCGCGAAGGTGAAATCCGCATTGCCAAGCGCATCGAGCAAGGCATGAACCAGATGCTCTCCGCGCTGGCCACTTACAGTGAAACCATTGCCACCCTGCTCTACGAAGCGGATCGCTTCGAACGCGAAGAAACACGCCTGACAGATATCCTCACCACCTTTATCGATCCGAATGCACCGGACGTGATTGCCAAACCGGGCAGCACACAGAGCAGCGCTGAAGATAAAGACAAAAAGGATGATGAGGAAGAGGAAGAGGTCGACACCGGGCCGGATCCGGAAGAGGCCAAGCAACGTTTCGAGACGATGCGCAAACTCTACAAGCGCTACCTGAATGCCGCCAACAAGCATGGCAAGAAGGACGAGAAATGCGTGAAGATGCGTCAGCAGCTTTCGGCCCAGTTCATGGAAATGAAACTCGCCCAGCGCCTGGTTGACCGACTGGTCAATGACCTGCGCAGCATGGTCGACCGCATTCGTGTCCAGGAAAAGGTCATTATGAATATTTGCGTGGAAAAGGCCCGTATGCCACGCAAGGACTTCATTCTTTCCTTCCCGGAAAATGAAACCAATCCTGAATGGTTACAGGGACTGCTGAAATCCAGCAAGCCCTTTGCCAAGGTCCTGAAAGAACACGAAGACGAAATCCTGCGTGCGCAAAAGAAACTCATCGCGCTGCAGGAAGAAAGCAACATGACCATCGGCCAGATCAAGGACATCAATCGCAAGATGTCCATCGGCGAAGCCAAGGCCCGCCGTGCCAAGAAGGAAATGGTCGAGGCCAACCTGCGTCTCGTGATCTCGATTGCGAAAAAATACACCAACCGCGGCCTGCAGTTCCTCGACCTGATCCAGGAAGGCAACATCGGTCTGATGAAGGCCGTCGACAAGTTTGAATACCGTCGTGGTTACAAGTTCTCGACCTATGCAACATGGTGGATTCGCCAGGCCATTACGCGTTCCATCGCTGACCAGGCCCGGACCATCCGTATCCCGGTCCACATGATCGAAACCATCAACAAGCTGTCGCGTATCTCGCGCCAGATGGTGCAGGAGATGGGCCGTGAACCCACACCGGAAGAACTGGCCGAACGCATGGAAATGCCGGAAGACAAGGTGCGCAAGGTCATGAAGATTGCCAAGGAGCCGATCTCCATGGAAACCCCGATTGGTGATGACGAAGATTCACACCTCGGTGATTTCATCGAAGACGGTAACGCCCTGCTGCCACTCGACTCGGCCACTATCGAAGGCCTGCGGGAAGCGACCCAGGGCATCCTCGATGGCCTGACCGCCCGCGAGGCCAAGGTACTGCGCATGCGCTTCGGTATCGATATGAATACCGATCACACACTGGAAGAAGTCGGCAAGCAGTTCGACGTCACCCGTGAGCGTATCCGCCAGATAGAGGCCAAGGCCCTGCGCAAACTGCGTCACCCGAGCCGTTCGGAACAACTGCGCAGCTTCCTCGACCAGCAGACCGGTTCTTAATTATCTAACCCCGACTTTATGCCTACTAGCATACAGTCGGGGTTATGTTCCTCTGCATGACAGTTTGAACACAGAAGCACGCACTTCTCCACTTCCTGTAAAACCACTTCCCACTTTCTATTCGATAATGATCGTAAATCCAATTGGAAGTTCTTGCTTTCAGGTTTTACATGGTGAAATTCCAGAGCTGAATAATTCTTTTTATAGCCACACTTTTCACATCTCCTGCCCTTGAGCCGAATCAGTTCTAGTTTTCGCTCTCTGCCTCTTGCTTGCTGTGCTCGATAACTCTGGTGAGATTGGTTTGTAACAGTATTCTTGCATTCCCTGCTGCAAAATTTTCTCTGGCGCCCTTGCAATTCTTCACCACAATTTAAACACTTCATATCCAATATCCATTTTGGCTTATTATACTTTTCATAATCTATTATAAATACTTCAATATCAAGAAAAAGTTGCTACAATAGGTCGCGTTTGGGCCTATAGCTCAGTTGGTTAGAGCAGGGGACTCATCAAGATGGTGCGTCCATGCTGAAAGGTATGGAATGAACGGGATGAATTCAGGGGAACCTTAACAGCTATTTCATATAGGCTGATGGCAATCCTGATCCAAGCCGGAGGTACACCTTCGGAAGGTGCAGAGACTACCTGGGGACTGGTTTATAACCGAGCGTCCTTAATAACAGGCTAGAGCGTCCCGCACCCTGGCAAACAACCATGTTTGTGGGTGATGAGATAGTCCGCTCCTGGCAGAAATGTCAGGCTAAAGTGAATCCCTTGGTCCCAGGTTCGAGTCCTGGTGGGCCCACCAAACAAAAACACAGCATATATGTGTGCACGAAAGCATAGTTGATCATAAATGGACAAACTATGGTTACAAAAAAACCATAGTTTGGGGGGATTTGTTTTTTCTCTCGCCGTTAATTTTCTTTTTCTTCGTACTCTTTTTAGAATCAGCTTTATATTCAGCTGGTGCTTCCGCAACCGAGGCCACTTGTTTTCCATTCACCAACCGTTCTATGAGCACAGCTTTTTCACGACCTGACTCACCCAGTGATAATTTTTTGCACAGGTCCTTCAGTTCATCACGCTTCAATGTCTCAAGCATATCTGCCAGTGCAATTTTTCGATATTGGACCATGGCCTGTACGATATCACCTTTGGATTTACTGCTAAGGCCTGTAACGTCATAATTTCCCGCCAGCTCCAGCAACCGTGCGCGGGATATAAGAGGCAATAGATCTTTTTTCGCTCTTTTACTCATAAATTACTTTTGTTTCCTAAATCGTTTTAACTGACTTTCTACTTCATCCCAGGGCAGGCGGCTGCCATCTTCTTCCATTCTGTGATATGCCTCACTCGCTTCAGCGACGGTAATCATCTTTGATTCCAGCATTTCACCAACAAGCCAGATCGTGCCGCGAACATCGATGTTTTCCAGAAGACAAACCTGACGCAGTTTTTTGTCGCCTGTCAATAATGGTACTTTTTACTCATCTGCCAGCACCATCGCTTCCAGGTCATGACTACTTACACCTTTATGCTGCTGACTAAGTTCTTGAACCTTTAGCTGCATATCGTCTGTAAGTTCCACCAACTGTAAGCCGCGTTCAATCAGCTCACTAAGTGTTGCGCGTAACTCCTGCTCGAACAAACTATCAGGTGTCGCGTATTCAAATGGCAGATCAAACATTACATCAAGCAATCCACTCACATGTATATCTATTAGTACATTGGCATCGCTAATGAGTAGCCGCACTGGCATGATCCACTTTCCTTAGTACTCGGAATTCCACTAGCGATTTACCCATTAACTCCGCTGCCTTCGATTCGCTTATTAACTCCTCGGCCAGTGCATGAAAAACCAACTGAGTAAATACCTGTGGCTCTTCTCGGGGATATTCGTCGCACGGTTCCTGCTTGTGCCATCCATAGCGGCGAAACATTTTTACCATCTCTATATATACTGAATCACCCATGATAGAGAGATCCTTCGCACGGTGCAGCCAGCCCCCCATGCTAAGACCATAGGCCTTTTTCAGTACGCACAACTCTCTGGGTTCAAACCATGAACGGCGGCGGCCCAGCTCGTTGTACACTTCTGCCGCAGGCGCAAGAAAGGCACCGGCAAAGCGATGGGCCAGTTTTTCTTCCTGTTCCTTCATAGCCTCGTCTAACCGGCCTTCAAGAATAAGGTGTCCTAACTCATGCGCCATGGTAAACCGCTGACGATCACCGGGCCAGTCTGCACCCACCACAATAATCGGTGCGCCATTCACACGACAGGCCAGTCCATCAAATTTGCCATCGTGCAGAGCATGGGTCTGGAATACCTTGATACCTCGTTCCTCCAGAGTACCGGTAAGATCCAGTATTGGATTTTGTCCCAGCTTCCATTCTTCACGCACGACATTGGCAATATGCTCAATCTCATCAAAATCGTTAATTTTGTCCGGCAACCCTTCTGGCAATACAAATCGTCGCACCGGACTGACAGGCAGGATATCTTCAAGCACCAGATATCGCTCTACCTGCTCCAGGACATCCCCCTCGATCTGAGTCAGTACCTTTTTGGGCAACTTCGAGTGTTTGCGATATTCAACTTCGCGCAGCTCCACCTCAATTTGCCGAAAAAAGTACTCAGTCCGTACCTGTAAAGCCTTAGCCAAGGCCAGCATCACCCCGGAAGAGGGGGTGGATTGGTTGTTCTCGTATTTAGAAATTGCCATCGCAGATACACCGACCTTTTCTGCAAGCGCACGCAGAGACAAGCCTGACGCTTTACGCGCCTGCTGTATTCGTTCTCCAATCATGCTTATTCTCCCGGTTTACAAACTTGATCATTAATGATGATTGTGTAAACTATAGTCAATGGCGAGCAGTGTGGCAAGCCTAATTTGGATCAAATATTTTTATGGAACAGGAGGTTAGAACTTATGGCTACCAACCCACCAAAAGGCGACGGAAAGCGCAGTGGCGCCGTACGTGGCCGATCACAGACATATAACCCCCAGAATGACCACTGGGTCAAGCGGGATACTACAACCGGTCGTTTTATCGACCAGAAAGCTGACAAAGACCCCTTTAAGGGTGTCAGGAAGGAGAAATAACATGGCAAATGCCGTAGCACATCGGTTTGGAGCAGCCCTGGTAGTAGGCGGGATTTCCGCCTATAACGAAGACCAGAACGGTCAAAACACAGCCAAACCCTTGGTTCATGCCACGGCTGCAGCAGTTTGCGGGAGCTTACCCGATATCCTGGAACCGGCCTTTCATCCAAATCACCGTCAGTTCTTCCATAGCTTTGGTTTTGCCGGCTTACTCGGGTACGGCTTATACAAGCTATACCAGTGGCAGCCCCAGGATGAGATGAACAAACTACTTAAACAAGCCGGTTTTGTTGTAGGAGGAGCGTATTTAGTTCATCTAGCAATGGATGCCACAACCCCAAAATCACTACCGATAGTCTGAAAGCGGCAAATTATGGTTCCGTGCACAGTTATTGTGTCAGGAACCATAAACGGGCAGACATATTGGCAAAAGCAGCGCAGGAATCAGGCAACACGCCTGTAACGTTGCAACAGCCATGCGCCCAGCATACTGAAGACAGCAAGCGCCCAAACGATCAAGGGTGCCGCGGGTAAGTCAGTCGTCACTGATAACAGTAAGCCTGCCAGGTAACCACCGGCACCCACCGCGTAAGCCATATAGAGTCCCCATCTCGTATCGAGCCGCCTGGCGGCAAGCGCGGGGATAATCAGGCTCGCAAAGACCAGGTATATCCCGACCAGTTGCACCGATGCCGTCACGGCGAGCGCAAACAGCAGGTAAAATCCCTTGCCACGTGCAACATTCCCGGCAAAAAACCACAGGCCCAGGACGAGGGCGAACAAGACGCTGGCGGCCGGTAGCTGCTCATACCGTACCCATAGAATTTGCCCCGCCAGTAATTCCTGTAAGTGCTCGGCCCCGTGTGGATTGCCGGCAAGCAATAACAGGCTCGCGCAGGCCGCCAACACGAAGATGGTGCCGATGAGCGCCTCCTGTATATCCGGCCAGCGACGTTCAGACCATTGCAACAACAGCCCTCCAGCCAGTGCGCTTGCCCCTGCGGCCAGTTGCACACCGTAACCCGACATCTCGAATTCAAACGTCTGCGCCGCGATAACCCCGAGACCGGCAATCTGCGCAATCGCCAGATCAATAAAGATTATGCCCCGCTTGAGGACTTCGCGACCCAGGGGAACATGGGTCGCGATCACCAGCAGGCCCGCGATGAGAGGGGCAAGAATGACTGAGAATTCCAGCATGGCTATCCTTTATTGGGCATGGGCATACTGATTGAGAATGCGCAGCGTTTCATCAAACAGGCCAAACAGGTCTTTGGCATTTTCATTGCCCCCCACCGTAAACGGCAGGGCTGCCGCAGGTATCCCGCTCCGCTCGCTGAGCCATTCCGAGGCACGCGGGCTTTGATAAGCCGCACGCAGAATAAGCTTCGCCGGTTTCTGCTCCAGCTGCCGGGCAATGCCCGCAAGGTGCCCGGCCCCCGGCAGTATGCCCGGCTTTTCCTCCAGTACCGCAAGCCGCTCCAGCCCCAGCCACTCAATCAGGTAAACCCAGCTTTTATGCTGGGTCACGACTGGCAGGCCCCTGAGGTTTTTCGCTTCGGCCTCCCAGCGTGAAATGGCCCTGTCCCAGCGCTGCTTAAAGTCCGCCAGTCGTTGCCGGTAATATGCGGCATGCTCCGGGTCGATACTGGCCAGGCGCGCACTGATGACCGGTGCAAGCCGCGCGATATTGCGTGGATCAGTATGGATATGCGGATTTCCCTGTGAATGAACATCGCCCTCACTGCGATCTATATTGCGCGGGATCTCCCGCATCCTGACATGGCTCGCGGCCTCCAGGTAACCGGGCCGGCCCGGCTGGACTTTGGGGTTGCCTGACTTTCTCAACAACAGCGGCAACCATCCCACTTCCAGATCCGCACCGCTACAGATGACCAGATCCGCCTGCCGCATTTTGGCAATAAGACTGGGACGAGCGGTAATCCGATGCGGGTCCTGCAGGCCGGTAGTGGCACTGTGGATGGTCGCCTTGTCACCCGCCAGTTCCTCGCTGAGTGCCGCCCATTCAGGCTCGCAGGCAAGGATGCGGATTTCGGCATGGGCTTCAGAGACTGCCGTCAATACAAAAACCAACGTTATCAATAAATGTTTCATAGCGTGCCCCTAGAACTGATGTCCACCATGAGCACCGAAGCTCATGATGTACTGGATAGTGAACTGGTTGTCAGCGTCACCCGGCCTGGACTTGTCACGGTTGTACTGAAAACGGACCCGATTATATTCATTCCGGGAGTAATCCAGCATGGCGCTAAGCCGTGACGGATCGTAATCACTGTTCAGGCCGGCCTCGTTGAGCACATCGATATCGGTGCCGCGGTTATCCGACCAGAGCTCGTCATAGCGTGCACCTATGCGCCATCGCGGCCGGAACTGGTACACCGCCTGGGTGTACCAGCCACGTTGCTTGCCACGATAGGCGGTTATCTCCGCGCCGTCGTCGACGGCGATGCTGCCATCCTCGCTGCGCTGAAAGTACTCCGCCTGGAAAGTGAAATTGCGCTCTGTGGGATTACCCCGCGGAGC
>NZ_JAVVES010000061.1:0-14932 GCF_032250955.1 Sulfuriflexus sp.
CGTCGACAGCGGATAGGGAGGACGCCCCAGTTGTCCCTTGGGATATTTCTTTGCCAGCACTTTCTCCAATTTCTTCCACGGTATAAGCGTCTCCATCTTACCCAGGAAAATCTCACGACGAGTGGTTTTCTTCTTGATGGCGTATTCAGCTTCCGCAAAAGTGATCTGGCTCATGAAAAGTTCCTCTGGATTCGGTAGGTGTATTATGCCAGATTATGGGACTTAT
The DNA here is from genome assembly GCF_032250955.1 of Sulfuriflexus sp. Lineage (NCBI taxonomy): Bacteria > Pseudomonadati > Pseudomonadota > Gammaproteobacteria > Chromatiales > Granulosicoccaceae > Sulfuriflexus > Sulfuriflexus sp. Next base: position 227 of record NZ_JAVVES010000061.1, read on the forward strand.
TCAGAGGTTCCTTAGGAATCAGGTCGGCTGGACCGCCTGGTCAGGCCGCAGTTTTCTAGTGTAGTGTCACTGCAAGTTCAATTGCAGCGATGTCAATTTTCTTTTGCTTCATCATGGCTGCCATCGCTTTGGCAGAAACATTCTTGTGTGCATTCATCGTCAATTCCGTCAGCCTTTTCGGGAAAATCTGCCACGAAACCCCGTAGCGGTCTTTCAGCCAGCCGCAGACGCTTTCCTCACCGCCATCGGCGGTCAGCGCGGCCCACAGCCGATCTGTCTCGGCCTGATCGGCAGTTTCGACCGCAATCGAAACCGCCTCGGTCAGCGTGAAATGCGGTCCGGCGTCGAGTATCTGGTAAGGCACACCACCGAGCGAGAAGTCGATGACCGAAAAGGCGCCCTGACCGGCATCACCGGTAAAGATTCTCTCGACCCGGCTATCCGGAATCAGAGAACAGTAGAATTCAGCGGCCTCTCGGCCTCGCCCGTCACGGAACCAGAGACAAGTGCGGATAGAGCTGGACATAGTGCTTTCCTCCTGTGAGTGAATCGGTTACTGACAACCTGTTATGGGTCAGAGCTTTGGTGAATGCTATTGTTGATTCGGGCATACAAGCTCCCAGAGATGCCCTTCTGGATCGGTAACGTAGCCTGTATACCCTCCTGATGTGGCATCGACTGCTGCCACTCCCGGCGCGCCTCCCCCATGATGCTTGGCTGTTTCCATCGCATGATCCACGTCCTGGTGTGTTTCAACCGCGCAGCTAATGACGGCAGGCGCTGACGCTCCAGGCATGAGTGCCGCACGGTCAGCTTTCCTGGTATACGACTCGTAACTCGCTTTTTCCATAAGAAAAAGGGACATATTCGGAAACTCAAGCGCCAGGATTCCTTCTTCGATTTGCGCATCAGAAAAACCGAAGACCCCTTGGTAGAAGCCGAGCGTCTTTTGCAGGTCAGTGACGGGAAGGCAAAGTACAGTTGTTTTAATCTTCATAGATTCTCCTTAAATACCGGTTCTCTGGGTTTGATGCATAGGTTATGCGCCTGCATCACCAATGAACAATCTCGCCCGCATCAAACACCATGCCAGAATGAGCCTTCCGGCAGTTGATGAATATATTGTTGATCGGAACATCGGCGCGCTTCGATATGTTAGAGGACACAGCTCTTAGCATCTTTTCGATACTCTCATCCGCATTGAAATCAGGCGCCAGTAAATCGACTAACACTGGGTGAGAGGTCGGAGGCTGTTGCAGCGCCGTCTTTCCACCGACTGCATAATGGCCAGAAGGAAGAACCTCCCATGTAGCGGTTATATGCTCAATGCCAATACCCGTCGCATTGGAGAAATCTTTTGACAACCCTTCAATTACGGCGCTCGCATCGCGTGCCAGCAACCACTTGCCGTTGATCTTTCGCAGGACCGTGAGCGTATGGCCGGCTCGTTCGACGGGTTCGCTCCCGTTCAGCGGCATGGTTATTACGGAGAGTTTCGTCCACATGAACGCCCAATCACCGACTACCTGAATTCCTGATCATCGTTCGGCATGTTCGGAGTTCTTCTATGATGCCCACACCGCAATCAGCCGCGTAGCGAAGCATCGTCGGCTGGAAGCGCTTATGTCAACTTTTAATCTTCCTATCCATTTCTAAGGATCGTTATTCTGCAAAGTAACGAGCTGTTGCCATTATACGAATGTTTTTGGTTGAATTTACTGAGGGCGTATGCAGCACCCGCATATCCATCAGGTATACATCCCCTGCATGACCCGCCATTTCCAAGACCAATAGCTCTACATCACCTACTTTGACACTATTGTTTACGCCGTCACTTATAAGTTCTGAGATCCCCTGCTTTGCTTGGACTTGGTTTTGCAAGCGGTGTGAGCCCGCCAAGGCTAAAGTCGCCCCTCCTTTAACTGCGACATTGTCTAAAAGGATGAAAGCTTGAATCCCTGGGATGCCCTTCATCTGAGATTTGGAAATATCTCGATGCCAGTTTAGTCCTTCAAGAGTCCAAGCGATTTGGTGAGGCAACGAAATGAGCAACTGACCATTCTGACCATGTAGTGGTGCGTCAGCTAACAGGCACATAGCAGAATACAGCTCCTGTGAAATAAGCCTATCATTCAGACCTCGGTAGCCTATCAATTGACCCAGTTTTCCGGTTTGCTGAAAAACCGGAACACCTTTCATTTTTTGAGACAGAGTTCTACCCGTCGACCAGATATTAAGCCTCTTAAGCTCTTTGAACACATGATCCCTCACAGGCAAAACCACGCTTTTAGAAAGAGCACCTGGGATGTAAATATAACCTTTTTCGTGAAACTCTTTTCTTTGCTCTGGTGTCACTTCGAAACCTACTGGCCTGCTCTGACATAATGCTCCGGTTCAGCTACGGGCCGCACAGCGTCCGCTGAACCGGTTGTTGAACGACATCGTTTGAGAGAAGGCGCTCACACGTTCACGCGATCCTGTCGGCTCGATAGCGAAGAATAACGCAGCCGGTCGAATGTGAGCACGCTTCGAGCAGCTGAAGCCCTTGTGGCTTCACCCCATCGCTGAACAGAAGCCTGCCGCTGCCATGGATGATCGGCGCAATCCCGATACGGTACTCGTCAAAGAGGTTCTCGTTCATCAGGGTCTTCGAGAGATTGGCGCTGCCGAAAACGAACATGTTACCGTTTCCCTGTTGCTTAAGTCTTGCCACTTCCTGCACCACGTTGTCCTTCATTAGTGTCGTATTGTTCCAGCCCGCCGTCTGGAGACTGCGCGAACAGACCACCTTCGGAAGGCTGTTCATGTAATCGGCCACCGCTCCCTTGGCCGTTTGCCAATACGCAGCCATGCCCTCGTATGTCACTCGACCGAACACAAGCATGTCGGTCGACTGCAATTGATCGAGAGAGAATCGCTCGAGTTCCTCGCCCCAAACTTTTTCGTGCCAGGGCAAGTCCCAGTTCTTCTCGCCCTCGAAGTAACCATCAAGGGTGATGAGATTCCACATAATTAGTTGGCGCATCGCATAGCCTCCTGTGCTCCGGTCGTCTAACGCGGGTTCATTGGTTTTCGGAAACCTTTCGGTACGTGCGCGCCTCCTGTTCCTTCAGCTCCGGCGTGAACTCTTCGCCGAAATCCTCGCTCGGCATTGCACCCGCCTCCGAGTCCTGGGTCGCCTTGATGATGATCATGAATCGCATGGTCGTGTCTCCTTGGAATAACGGTTGGTGTTGCTTCATAGTCGAATGGCGAGGTGCCGTTTCGACATCGGTGTCTCTATGTCAAGATGCAGCTACGCAGCAGCAGCCTTGAAGTCGTCGAGCTGGGCAGCGAGTGCGCGCTTGAAGGCGGGCGTAATTTGCCAGGACAATCCCCATTTTTCCTTGCACCAGCCGCACGCGCTTTCCTGTCCGCCGTTATCCACGATCGCGTTCCAGTAGCGATCGGTTTCAGCCTGGTCCGCGGTTGCAACCTGAAATGAGGATGCCTCGGTGTGCTTGAACGCGGGGCTGCCGTTGAGGCCCAGGCACTGATCATCAATTAATTATTTCTCCGGTGCTATTGGACACTTTTGTTCGAAACTTCCTGAGGTCTTCAGGCGTTTGTTTTATCCAATCTGTTACTTCGCCGACGATTTTCAGTGGTGAGTTTGATCGGTATGAACGAGTCGGGTTACCTGGAAACTTTTTGTTGGTTACATTTGGATCATTCTCAAAATTCCCAGTAGGAGAAACAATATAAACTCGTTCTTTCCCATCACCTTTTGCTAATGCGGCAGCTAGCCCCGCACCGCTGACTAGAGCAGTAAAATATATGTGGTTCATTTTTAGCTCAGGCTTGTAATTTGAATTTCCACCTGCTGTCAGCAAATCCCCAATTTTTAAATCCGCTTTTGATCCGTGATAAAACGGCCCTGTATCAGTTGGCTTATCTGAAACTGATTTTGCTAGTTTGAAATTTATATTTGCGTTTTCAATGTCATCCATTGCCTCATAGCATTTTGCTATATCTGAATATAGAGAAGGAAGAGCACTTTTTACTGAGTCATCATTAATCTTAAGTGCTAAGCCCAAAGTCTTCTCTAACCATTTAAGTTTCTCGGAGATATTGTTTTGATGTCGAGCAACATAATGAGCTGAGATAAATTTTTCAAAGTCGTATTTTGCTTCACCCCAAGCCTGATAGAAACATTTACGAGCTTCATCAAATAATCCCTTTTCTTCCATAGTCATACCTTGAAGGCAGTGCTTCACAACTTTATTGCTAGGGTTGAACTCCATAGATCTTGTATCTCCGGATTTTTGAAATGAGGTGTATATCTTCTGTAGGTTCATTTGCTCTCCTCCGAACCGGGCGTGCCGGTTCCCAAATCGTCCGAGTGCCCCGCCTTTACCCGAGGCCACTGGACGATGGGACGTCCATCGCTACGGAACGGGTTCTCTTCTTCGTCGTCCTTCCACGGTTGCGGCCAACCGGTCGGCGAATCCTCCCACCATTCCTGCCGTCCGTATATACCGTCAAGTCGACCAGCGGGTAACTGTTGCCCATCACCTCGACGCCGCGCCTCGTCGTCCAGTAGGTCTCAAAGACCCTGTCGCCTTGTCGCAAGTAGCAAATGAGGTACATCGTGCCCGCCCGGCGACCATCCAGGAGAGCGTGAAGCGACGTGCCCTGGACCGAGTACCACGGCATCTTCCAGCCCATGAAGTCACGGTATCGGGCGCTCTCTTCGTATGGGCCCTGGCAGAACGTGGCGTAGGTAATGTCACGGGAATGAAGGAAGGCCAGCTCGCGTACCTGCGCCGTGAATAAGGCGCAACCCTCGCACTGCTCCGCAGCCGAGTGTCCGGCATGCCACATGAAGTAGTAGGCGATGAGCATCCCGCGACCCTCGAACGCATCCAGCAAAGTCACAGTTCCGCGCTCGTGGATCAGCGGTATCCCGCCATTCACTTCGACCATGGGAAGTCGGCGGCGGGAGGCAGCGATGGCGTCGCCTTCCATCATGTGGGCCTTCTCTCGAAGCCGCAATGCGCCCACTTCGGCCTGGAAGGTGCTCCGATCGACTACCTGGGGCGCTCCAAGTTCGTCTCTCATGTTGTCATCTCCTCCCTTGTTGTTTGCTGTGATTCAACATATGACTTGAAATTATTCAGGATGGCTTGCCAACCATCACGTTGCATGTCGATAGCATTTTCTTGTTCAGCATCAAAAATCGTCGTCACTTTTGTGGAGCGGCCTTGTGCTTCAAAATTTGTCGCCACCTTCCTGCCATCGGCCATGGTGTAGGTAAGCGTATTCGGTGCCGATACCTCGTCGTAAACGGCTTCAAAATCAAAGCCAAAACTCCCGTCTTTGGCTTCCATTCGGGCTCTGTACTGACCACCGACTTTCAAATCATTCTCGGCACTTTGGCAGCACCAATCATCAGACGCAAAATTCCATTGCATAATGTGATCAGGTTCGGTCCAGTATTGCCATACTATTTCAGGTGGTGCGGCAATTACTGTGTCAATGGTGATTTGCTCATTGATCATGATTATTTCCTCCAAATCTTGCGTGATGCCTTCGAGCTCAACTTGCTTGTAGTGATTTTTTCATTATCAGTTTTTCACTCTTAACCATGATCAGGAATATCCGGCCCAACCAGCCGGGCAAGCTGCTCCAGTGATTCCTGCCAGCCCAGGTAACAGCTCTCGACGGGAATCAGCGATGGAATACCTGCCTGAACAATGTATATCTCCGTGCCACAGGACACCGCTTTCAGATCAATGGTCACCTGCATTTCACCGGGCAGGTTTTCATCGTCAAAGCGATCCGTGTGGCGGATGCGTTCGTTGGGCGCCAGCTCAACATACTCAACCGTGAACGAGTGACTGCTGCCAGTACCGAAATTGGTGAAAGACATGCGGTAACCACCACCCACGCGGACATCCATTTCGTGGATGGTACCCGTAAACCCGTAAGGTGGCAGCCAGTATTCCAGCGCCTGTTTATCCGTAAACGCTTTATAGACCCGTTCCACGGGAGCCGGTAGTACGCGGTGTAGCCGGACGGTGCCGGTTTCATTAGTCATAATCATCTCCTGTCTATTCAGTAAGTTTTTGCTGACCGCTTTGTTAAGAGCGCAAATCTCTTGGCAATCAACGGCTGTTGTCCTGCTCCATTAATTCCCGCACCGGGCGGATTTCCACGCAGCCGTAGCGCGCCGGCGGAATCTTTTCCGCCAGACGAATCGCCTCATTCATGTCCCGGGCTTCCAGCATATAAAAACCGGCGAGTTGCTCCTTGGTCTCCGCGAAGGGACCATCAGTAATCAACGCTTTGTTGTCACGCATGCGCAGGGTGGTTGCGGTATCCGTGGATAATAGCGGCGCGCCGTCGAGAAAATGACCGCCCTGGGTTAAATCCTCCACGCACCCAATACACTCGCGATTGATAGCATCCCACTCCTGTTGGGACAGTTGCTGCATTTTCTTTTCATCGTAATAAACCAGGCATAGGTATTTCATATTTCATTCCTCGCGTGACAGCCGTTCTTTGAGCACAGGCTGTGTGACTATCTTTTAAACCGGCTATTTTTTTGTGCCAACCAAGGCAAATAGCGCTCCCTGCGGATCCAAGCCCTTGACGGTAAAGTCACCGCCGGGGATTTCATCGGGGCCGCGCAGGATTTGTCCGCCGTTATCGGTAATGGCCTTGCAGGCAGAATCGATATCGGCGCAGCGGAAATAGTAGTGCCACATTGGTATCGGCATCTCCGGCGGTTTTAACATCAGCGCACCGATGACCCCGTTGTGGCGGATAAATTCGTATTTTCCCATCGGACCCATATCCATCTCGCCGTCTTTAGTCCAGCCGAATTCGGTGAAATAAAACGCTTTTGCTGTTTCGGGGTCAGGGGTGATCAGCTCGTTCCAGGCGCAGTGCCCGACACGGGGTTTGTCTGAGGCAAAGGCCAGGCTGGTTTCGTTGCTGACGCCCTGCATGACGTAAAACGGGGTTCCCAATGGATCGGTGACCATGGCGATGCGGCCGACGTCAGGAACGTCGAACGGTGATAGCTGCACATGACCACCGGCTGCGACGATGTTGGCGACAGTTTGATCCACATCATCGACACCGATATATCCCAGCCATACTGGTCTGGCGCCACCTTGACGCATCTCTTCGGTCAATTGCATCAACCCGGCAACAGGGTGTTCTTCTCCGGAGTCCTTATCCTTGGCGTGGAGAATGCGGTAGTCCATGCCAGGTTGACCGCTATCGGTGGCCTGCCAGCCCAGTATGGCGCTGTAAAAGGTTAGCGCTGCATCACGGTTATCGGTTAACAATTCGTACCAGATAAACTTGCCGTGTTGGTTGGGCATGCTGTTCTCCTTGTGTCTGCAAATGAATGAGTCAAGATTATTTTTCCAGTGTTACAACCGGCACAAAGCCACCAAAAATCATACGCACACCGTCGAAGGGCATGGGATTTTTCTCCGGACTGATGCGAGCATCGCTTTCCATGGCAGTCATCATTTTCTTCATGCCGGCATCGCGGGTGGTTTTGTCCGGCCATTCAATCCAGGAAAAAGCAACGGCTTCGTCTTCCTTGGCCTGCACCGCGCGGCGAAAGTCGGTAACCTTGCCGTCGGGCACGTCATCTTCCCAGCATTCGAGAATACGGGTGGCACCCATTTCCATAATGACAGCGTCGGCAATTTCCGCGTGTCGTACAAATTTTTCTTTATTGGCTTTCGGGACAGCAATAACAAATCCATCGATATAGCTCATCTTCCTATCCTCAGTGATTAGTGAGTGATTTCACTGATTAGTCGTCAACCAGACAGCGATTTCGACAGTCTCAACAATTATTTTTGCAGTGCAGCCAGGCGTTGCTGCAGAAATCGTCTTTCCGGTTCTTGCTGGACCAGAGCCAGCGCCTGTCGATAGCAGCGGATGGCTTCCTGCGATTCACCAAGACGGCGGAACAGGTCGGCTCGCGCAGCGTGCAGTAGATGGTAGCGCTGCAAATCCTTGTGATTCATCAGCTTATCGATGGCTCTCAGGCCGACTTCAGGCCCATCGCGCATAGCAAGGGCAACGGCGCGGTTGAGTTCCACGATTGGTGAGGGATGAATACGTAGCAGTACATCATAAAGGCCGGTAATTTCCGCCCAGTCGGTATCCGCAGCCGTTGGTGCTTCGGCATGGACGGCGGCAATAGCCGCTTGCAGGGTATAAACGCCCGGTGGTCCAGCCCGCAGGGACTGTTCCACCAGATCACAGCCCTCGCGGATCTGGGCCCGGTTCCACAGTGTGCGATCCTGCTCTTCCAGGGGAATCAAATCGCCGTTGGCGTTGGTGCGCCCGCCGCGCCGGGCATCGTGTAACAGCATCAGTGCCAGCAGACCGGTGACCTCAGCCTTGGGCAATAACTCTTGTATTAACTCTTGCAATAACCTCGCTAAACGTATGGCTTCAGATGACAGGTCTCGCTGGATAAGCCGCTGACCACTGGACGCGGAATAGCCTTCGTTAAAAACGAGGTAAATTACCGACAGCACCGATTCCAGGCGTTCTGACAGCGCGTCGGTCTCAGGTACTTCATAGGGAATGCCTGAATCGCGAATTTTGTTCTTCGCCCTGACAATGCGCTGTGCCAATGTTGGCACTGGCACCAGAAACGCGGCGGAAATGGCCTCGGTGGTCAATCCACACACCTCCCGCAGGGTCAGGGCGACACGGGCTTCCATCGCCAGGCTGGGGTGACAGCAGGTAAACATCAACCGCAGGCGGTCGTCTTCGATCGTTTCATCATTTTCCAACAGTTGAGTGTGTGATTCGGTTTCCAGTATTTGGGCAAGCTCTTCCAGACAGCTATCAAGGCGGGTGCTTTTGCGTATCCGGTCAATGGCTTTAAAGCGGCCCGTAGACACCAGCCAGGCCCGTGGGTTGTCGGGAATGCCATCGTGCTGCCACTGCGATAATGCTGCTACGAAGGCATCCTGCAAGGCTTCTTCGGCGAGATCGAAGTTGCCGTGAAACAGACGAATCAAGGTGGCCATTACCCGGCGTGATTCGTTGCGATAGATCGTTGTAATGCATTGTTCAATGGAGAAGGATGTCATGCTGCAGTCTATAATTCGCGCTAATTATCGCCCAGGAGAGTCGGTTGGGTGCAATTTTCATGGGAGATCGGTACCCATTGGTCAGTCATTCGTAGCTCCTCGTAATCACTGATTTATCAGCTTCGCCGCTTTTTCTTGCCTTTGGCAATCTCCGTGTCAAGCGCACTCAACTTGGGTTCCCAAAACTGGCGGAATCGGTTGAGCCAGGCGTCTATCTCCTGCATGGGCTCCGTGTCGACCGCATAGATGCGGCGCTGGCCATCGACCCGCACGCTGGTAAAGCCACTGTCTCTTAATACTTTGAGATGTTGGGAAACCGCAGCCTGGCTGATGCCGAACTCATCGTGGATCACGGCGACGATATCGCCGGAACGATGCTCGCCCTCAGCGAGCAGTTCCAGAATACGGCGGCGAACAGGATCGCCGAGCACATCGAAGGCGTGCATCACTCATCCCCGATGGGTACGCCGGTGTAGAAGGCCGTGGTTCGTTTCGCGGCCGCCTCCGCGTGCGTTGCATCATCACCCGCTGTGACCGCGGCCCGCTGCCAGTCCTGGCATGCGCCGGTGATATAGGCCTTGCCCTCGGCTGAAGTGACGAAGGCCTCTTCATCGATTTTATCGGTGCGGTCCAGAAGGTGTAGGACCAGACCCAACAGCCCCAGATCCCAGCCCACGCCGACCGCGCCCGGTCCGTATTGTTTCCAGTGATCGTCGATCGGACAGATGTGGGAGAGCTTAAGGCGTGACTGCGACTCGCCTTCTGCGCCGATACGCACTTCGACCCAACTCACGCCGCCACCGAACTCCCAGGTCACCGATAGAAAGCGCGGCGGTACACATTCGGCAATTGTGCCGCCCGCATTTCCCTTGAGCTGATAGTGTCCGCCTGGACACAGATCGCCACTGACGGGGAGAAACCAGCGCGGCAAGCGCTCCGGGTCGGTGACGGCATCCCAAAGGTCATCGGGCGTGGTGTCGTACGTTCGCTCCAGGGTGACATTCCGCGCAGGCTTTCCTTCACGTTGAAGTTCGGTGACTGTGCGCGTGACAGTGCCGAGATACGACATGAAATCAGTGGGCATTTGCTTCACCTTTATTATCTTTGCACAAAATTTTCTCCATCGACCTTCCCGAAGAAGGTTTCAAAGTCTGTTTGTTTTTCCAGTTGAGCTTCCAGCGTTCCCTGGTCATAACCGGTCAACCAGCGAATGATAGCGTCGACGTCTGCTTTCGTGCGCCCCTTTTTTCTCCGCCTTGGTCACATAGTGGGGATAGACACTGGCGAAGCTCGTTGTGTAGATACGATGTTTCTTCATGTTGTCGGCCCGCCGATTGACCAGTTATGACCGAAGGGATCGGCCAGTTGTCCGTACCGCGCGCCCCAGAACTGGTTATCCAGTGGCATCAGTATGGTGGCACCGGCGTCGACCGCCTGTTGCCACGCAGCATCCGCATCATCGACCTCCAGGTGGATCGTGGTGCTTGTGCCGCCGAGCCGTGCCGGGGCCTGCGCGCCGTGCTCGCCAAATTCCGGGAAATCATCATGCAGGTACAGGTCGTTGCCCCCCAGCTTCAGATGCGCATGTATCAGCCGCTTGCCGCCGTCTTCGGCGTGTTTGCCCTCAAGGGTGGCGCCAAACGCACGCTGGTAGAAGGCAATCGCGGCCTCGCCATCATTGACGACCAGGTGTGGGACGATTGTGTTGATACTCATGCGGTGCTCCTTCGAATTGGCAGCGACGCCAGGCGCGCTGGTTTGATTATCGGTGACTGAGAACAATATTTAGTTCAATGTTGTACTTATATAAGTAGATAGTTATATAAACGGTGGTGCGATGTCAAGCGGGAGGTTCAGTTGGTGTAGAGACGAAGGCTCGGTGCAGGAATCTCCCCAGCTTCATTCAGAGAGCTGGCATTTCGGAAATCGAATTCTTCAACCGGAGGGGGCCGAAACAACCGCTCTGGTCCCAGCACGAGGTCTAGCGCCTCGCACTCTGCCGCTGGCTGCGGGAACACCTGGAAGCGGTTACACACGTACTGGTGTCGGACGGATGATCCTGGGGAACTGCTGATCACCCGCGACCGGTTTCCCGGGTAATGCGCTCCAATATCACTGGCCCGCTACCTTCGGCGGCAAGTGTGTCATCGGCGTTGTATATCGGACAGTTTTCCATCGACAGGCAACCACAACCGATACAACCAGTCATGTATTCCCGCAATTTTTCCAGGTAGGCAATGCGGGCATCGAGATTGTGCCGCCAGTTGCGCGCCAGTTTCTCCCAATCCTTCTGGTTTGGTGTGCGGTTCTCGGGCAGCGAATCCAGTGCCTGCCGGATTTCGTCCAGCGTGATACCCAGTTTTTGTGCCGCCTTTATCACTGACACCCTTCGAAGTACATCCTTGCGATAACGCCGCTGGTTGCCGGCGTTGCGGCTACTGTGGATCAGTCCCTTCGTTTCATAGAAATGCAGTGTGCTGACATTGACGCCACCGCGCCTGGCCACTTGCCCGACCGAGAGGTGTGCTTCCGCCATGGTTTTCTCCACAGGAAAAATTTTTTCAGTGTAGGCAAAAAAACACTTTACCTCAACTTAACTTGAGGTATTAGGATGCGCTTCATGCCTGAGCACAGGCGCTCAATATCCAAGTAACAAGGAGGAGAATCAGATGATTACCCTGGAACACATCAACCTCGTCGTAGATGATATCCCCGCCACCCTGGAATTCTACGGTTCAGCCTTCCCCCACTGGAAAATCCGCGCCGAAGGCGACGGCGACTGGTATGGCAAGCCACGGCACTGGCTGCATTTCGGGGATGACTATCAGTACCTGGCTCTCAGCGATCACGGTGAAGGCAGTAACCGCGACCTGGAAGGCCACCAGGTGGGACTCGCCCACTTCGCCTTCGTCGTTGATAACCTCGATGCGCTCATTGAACGTCTCGAACAGGCCGGTTTTGCCATCGCCAAGGACGGTGCGGATTCCCCGTTTCGCAAGAATATCTACTTCATCGACCCGGCGGGTTTCGAAGTGGAATTTGTGGAATACCTGACGGATATTCCGACCCAGCGCAATGCCTGAGATGCCTTGATGAGGCGCAGTGTCATTCTGTTTTCCAGCGGCCGCCAGCACGTCCTCATATGCACGGCCGACGCAGTGGAACCCGGGCACCATCTACAAACCTGAAGGAGTACGATATGAACATACTGGCCATCGGAACCAGCAACAACCAACATTCCATCAACCGCACCCTGGCGTCCTACGTGGCCGGCCTGGTCAGGACCTTGGGCGATGCTGCCTGAATCTGCAACGTGCTGACGGGATCCCAATGCTTGCCGACCATCGGGGGTTCCGATATACCTCGCTGTGGCCGACTGCGGTCGTGTCAGCCCTTTGGTCTTTCTAAGAGCCTTTGGGTATAGGGCAATCCATCGGTGGCCAGCCACGATAAATGGGTTCTGTTCTGTGTCGGATTGAGCAAGGAAGGCAAGCTGTGCCCTGATTACAATGCTGTCCACTATAGGTAGAAGGAGGGTCGACATACAGCAGCGCAAAACGTCAGGCGGAGACCACATTGACAAGGTAAGGAATGTTCCTTACACTTTGGGCATGAGTATTTCTGACAGGAGCGCGATCATGCCCAGCATTCATGAACAGACCACTTTGACCTCCAAGGGGCAGATTACCCTGCCCAAGGCCATCCGGCAGGCCCTGGGGGTAACAACCGGTGGCAAGGTCGCTTTCGAACTGCGCGGCGGTGAAGTGATAGTCACCCGTGCCGATGCCGAACACGAAGACCCCGCCATCGGAGCCTTCCTGGGGATTCTTGAAGAAGATATCCGCAAGGGTCGAAATGTCGGCAAGCTACCGGACGAACTGACCGAGGCCATGCTGGCCAATCTCGGCCACAGTGCCGATCTTGAGGAAGACATCGAAGGCGAAGTAGCGCTCTGATGCAGCGCCATGGATGGATACTCCTGTTCCACGAATGCATCGTGGCGCAATTGCAGAAGCTCCATGCTGCGGCCGAGCGGGCCGAGCGTAATGACCCGGAAGGCTTCGAAGGTAACGCCAACGTCAAACTGTTCAGATCGCTGAGCCAGTTGATTCTGGAGACTGTGCCCAGCGATCCGGGGAGTGATGAGTATCGACAGGGCAACACCCTGGGGTCAGCGCACCGGCACTGGCGGCCCGCGAAAATCGGCCGGCGCTTTCGTCTGTTTTTCCGCTACGACTCCAGATCGAAGACCATTGTGTTCGCCTGGGTGAACGATGAGCAGACACTCCGTTCCACGGGCAGCAAGTCGGACCCCTATGCCGTGTTTGCGAAGATGCTCGAAAAAGGTAATCTGCCAGATGGCTGGGAGCAGCTTGTTGCTGCAAGCCGGTCTGATTGGCCGGGACGGCACCGTTCGGGTCTGTGAGCTTGAGAAATTCACCGTCCGTGGGGAATTCATCGAGTGGGACGAGGGCCGCAGCTTCAAATACCGCGTCTCGGCCCGCCCTACAGCCTTGCGCCACTCAAACACTACTGTGAAACGGGCCAGCCCTTCACCGGCAATCCACGGCATTTGCCGGTGCCTGATACCTTGTGTTGAGCGACATGACGGAAGAAGTGGCGTTTGTCGGGCGCGTGTCCAACGCAAGCGCATCCTTTCCGCACGAGGTAGCACCAATCTAGCGGGATAACATGCGGAGGTTATATATGCTACGAAGAGATTTGCTTTGATTGCTTACGATAATGCCGTTAGGTGGCCTGTTACTGAATTCATGTTCTCGAGATGTGGCTAGTACGCCAAACTCGTGCGGGTCGCGGAGGAGACTGGTGCTGACGAATACATTCAGGAGCAGAGTTCAACGTTTTTTGTGGAGAGAAAACTGCTGGAAAAACTCTTCATAGATATGTGGGACAATCTTGACGAGGAGGGGAGAGTTAAGGTTCTGGAAGAGATGGATACAAATGGGGTTATCATGGATCGTGGCGCTATCGTTGCAATGTCGGGATCTGCAGTAATAGGAATCTTGAGTGCTACTGCATACTGGCGACGGGCTGCACAAATGCAGCCGTTTATAATGCAAATGCATATCTTGAAGGCTGATGCGCTCAATTGTGCTGGGTTGCTAAATGATACGCTGCGTCGCCTTGGGATTGGTTCAGAGGTTTCTTAGGCTATTGATGTGGATCGTCCTCAACGTTCCTACCAGTGATACAAAGAATACCGGATGTGATCGGACAGAGCTGCAATTCAGCGGTACGGTGCCCATGATCGATTTAATGGCTTACGCCAAGTGGGTGGAGTAAGAATATTTTAGATTGCCGTTATGTGCTCGCTCGGTTTACTTGATCTTCCAGGTTGGCGCAGGCGTTCATCAGTGCATCAAACGTCAAGGCATTGCCTATCATCACTTCATCAGCCAGCATGGCTTCATAGTCCTGGGCAAGTGCAGCTTTCGCATCGCCCTCCGGCACGATTTTCAGATGCCCGGTGGTTGCCACTGTATAGTCAATAGTCTGACCGTCCCTGTCTTTCTCGATGAAGAAATGTGACTTGTGGCTCGCCACGGCTGCAGCCACTTCACGATCA
>NZ_JAVVES010000062.1:0-14865 GCF_032250955.1 Sulfuriflexus sp.
TACGCATCAATCAACCTGGTTACCTTATTTTCTCGAAGCTTACTGCTTGTCAGGCTTATGTTAACGGGACAGCAGTGCGCCTGAATGAATATTTCACTGCTCTGTATTGCCTGTGTTATTGACAGAGACTAACATTATGAACCTTATGGAAAAAGTAGCGAATAGAAGGTTTTTCAGTCGGCTGGGCGAGACTTGACAAGCTGGTGACAAACACCCAAAATGCGCGGCTCTTGGGGGCGCTGCCCCTGAATACTTCCTGTATGGCTATGTAGCTCAGTTGGTTAGAGCACAGCATTCATAATGCTGGGGTCGGTGGTTCAAGTCCACCCATAGCCACCATTTCCCCTGTTTTCACACCAGAAAAAATAGTCAGTATGGGTCGTTATCGTCCACCACAGCCAAAGAGCTCCGCCTATATTACTCGCCCGGGTTACGAGATGCTGGATGAAGAGCTGAAGGGCCTCTGGCTGAAGCGCCGCGAGGTCACGGCGGCCTTGTCGGCCGCGGCGGCCGAGGGTGACCGTTCCGAGAACGCCGAGTATATCTACCGCAAGAAACAGTTACGCGAAATAGACCGGCGGATTCGTTACCTGCAAAAGCGTCTCGATGAGCTGCTGGTGGTGGATAAACCGCCGACAAACCAGGCGCAGATATTTTTCGGTGCCTGGGTCGAACTCGAGGACGAGCAGGGCGAACAGGTTACCTATCGCATTGTCGGCCCGGATGAATTCAGTGTTGAGAAAGGCTGGATCAGTATGGACTCACCCGTCGCCCAGGCCCTGATGAAAAAGCATCTCGATGATGAGGTCAGTGTACAACGCCCCGATGGGGTGGCTCACTATGTGGTTACCGGTATTCGTTACCACGAAGACTGAATCGTTATTGCTTGTTTCCCACACCAATCCAGAAACCCATATCCCGTTCCAGAAACTCATCCCATGGCATGTAGTGCGAACCATCACAGGAGAAGGTCAGGCCGAGGATGCCGTTCATGATATTGATGGAACTGGAACGCAGATAAATTGTTTCATCAGCGAAGCGCAGTTTCCGGAACTGTTCGAGGATATCGTGGATCTTGTCCTGCGGGATGCTGGCCTCGGCCGGGTATTTGTATAACGGGTAGGCCAGGCAGATATCCGGATCAATGATCTCATCGACGCTGTGAATCCGGTAGCTGTAAGGGTCTTCCATCAACCATAGCGAACAGCGCCCGCTGGAAAAATGGATCTTGCTGTGGAACACCCCGTGATAGGTCATCAACGCCTCGATCAGGCCGAGTACTTCATCGATGTGTTCATCCAGCAGGCTGGGCACGCGCTGCTGCAAAAAGACAGTACCACGCACCGCCGGGTCTCCACGAAACTGGGTCCAGTGAAACTCTTCCTTATCAGTGACCGGTTGCTCGGGCAGGTCATTGACGGCAAAGTCAGCGGCAACAAATCCCAATAACTCACCATCGCGGGTCACGGCGTGCAGGGCGGTAATGCATTGCTTGAAGGTGCGCAGGCTCAGGTAGACCGACGACAGCATCACCCCACGGTAAGGCAGGTTTTTCATCAGGTATGGTCGGCTTGACTGGTCACGGCCGCGCCAGCTGCTGTCGCTCTCCCTGGCCTCGACGTTGGAGGATAACTGGATGCCATCAATGTTCAGGGCAAAGAGTAAATGCGTATAGGGAATGTAACTGTGCCCCTCGGTCAATACGGCGTCGAGGGCATCGGCATCCGGCCAGGCACTTGCGCAACGCTCGGCGAGTTCTTCAAGTGGCTTGTCGACAATCGTAGCCAGGGCATTTTTCTTGGCAATGATGGCCTGTTGCAGGGCTTTCATGTGCTCGTGTTCTCGTCATGTTGCTGCTTTAATATATTCTAACACAACCATGAAATGGCCTGGCCGAATCGAGGATATTATACCTGCCTGTTGTAAAGGTTTTGTGACACAGGCCCGGCGCTGACTGGATGAAGTTCAGGATAATGAAAATATTGTATGAACAGAGAGGCGTTTCTACAGGTATTGTTTATGATACTGTTCTGGAATAGATGCAGGATATCAGCCTGTGTGGCTGGCAGGTATACTAAAAAAATCGACTTAGGGATAAACGTGCCATGACTGACAAGCATCTGGTTTTGTGCGTGGAAGACAATCCGGCGAATATGCGTCTCGTCGAGCAAATTCTTGGTCAATTTCCCGAGGTTGAGTTAATCGGCGTGGATAGCGCCGAGAGCGGCCTCGACGCGGCTGTCAAGCAACAGCCCGAGCTTATCCTGATGGATATTCATTTGCCCGGCATGGACGGTTACCAGGCGCTGGCCGAGCTGAAAGCAAAGCAGGAAACTCGGCATATCCCGGTTGTCGCCATCAGTGCCAACGCCATGGATACCGATGTGCAGCGCGGCCTGAGTGTTGGTTTTGATGGTTACCTGACCAAGCCGCTCATCCTGCAGGAATTCATGTCGATGATCCGCACGCAACTCAAACTCGGCTGATGCCTGCCACAAATCAGCAGCATGAAGATAAAGCGGCATCACCGCGGTTACAGCGGCTGCCGGTCAGCGCGTACGGCTCAGGTATTCCTTTGGTATCTTGTTCAGGCCACCTTGCAGGATGCCGGCCTTAAAGCCCTGTTGTGTGGCGATGAAGGCGGCCGCGGTCGACAGGCGGGCATCGTTACAACAGAATATATATTCGCGTCCCTTGCTCAGTTTCTGCAGGCGCAGGCGCAGCATTGGCAGCGGGATATGCAGGCCGTAGCCATTGCGTTTGTATTCATCTGCACCGCGCACATCGATTAACCTGGCGCCTTTGCGCAGCCTGGCAAGCATGTCGTGATAATCCTGGAACTCGAGTAATTCATTCACGACATAGCGCAGGAAGAATTTTTTCTCCAGGCGCATCAGGACACCGGGGGTCAGCATGGTAATCGTCGCGTTTCGCGCCGCCCCGGTAATCAGGGCCTCCTCGCCAAAGCTGGCCCCCGGCCCGAGCCTGGCGAGCAGGATATCTTCAGCCATAGCATGCGGACGACGACTGACACGACAATGACCATGCAGGACGGTGTAATAGCCGTCATCATGTTCACCCTGCCAGATAATGGTTTCACCAGCGTCAACGTCGACACTTTGCATCAGGGCCATAACGCTTTCGATGTTGTCCGGCGGCAGGGCCAGCAGGCAACGGTTTTGTAACAAGTGGCTCAACGAATGCAGGTCACTATCAATATTTAATTCTTCGATTTCGTAACCCTGTTGCCAGTTCGCCTGGAGCAGGCGTTCAAGTTGCTCCTGGTCGATACGCAGAATGGCCGAACTGGTGCGGGCACTGAGCTGCTCGTATTGCGGCAGGCTGTCATGCAGCGGGCGAAGGGCCTGGCTACTGTCCTGATGAAGGCGCAGGCGACTATGCCGGCCGCGGCAGATTTCGATTTCACCACTGATAAGGTAATCGAGGTGGCGGGGCAGTTGCCCTTGCATATCAATAAGCTCGCCGGGTTGCAGACGAATCAGTTCGGCGCAGCGGCAGAGGCGTCGACGGTCGGCTTCATTCAGCGAGCTGAGAGGCTGCAGGCGTCGCAGGCTGGCGGGGTCGATTTGATGGGCTGTCATATTCATTTGCATACCTCTGAGGCCAAGACTAGAGGATCGCCCTGCCGGTATAGGTGACCGGGTTCACGAAAGCATTGTTAAACAGTCCGCAGTTCCGGATTTTCGTATCAGCTGGTGGGGTAGCCGGGTATAATCGGCGCAGTTTTGTTCAGGTGAAAGCATGAAAATCTTTGTTAGCGCGCCCCGCGGGACCATCCGTTTACTCAAGCAGGAATGTCGTGATTGCGGTGCCAGTGAGGTCAAATCCGTCGCCGGTGGCGTGGAGTGCGAGGTCGAACAGGAGAGTTTGTACCGCATCTGCCTGTGGTCAAGGGTCGCCAACCGGGTACTGTTGCCGCTGGACAGCATCAAGGCCGAGACCACCGATGCCCTGTATGCCGGTGCCCGGCAGATTGAGTGGGACCAGGTCTTCCCCGTCAGCACGCGCTTTGCCGTCGACTGCAACCTTGTGCAGGCCGATATCGACCATAGTCACTTTGCCGCCCTGCGGGTCAAGGATGCGGTGGTGGATTTTTTCCGTGACAAGTATGACGAGCGGCCCTCCGTGGATACAGTGCAGCCGGATATCCGGATTAATGTGTTCATAAAGCGCAAGCGCGCGCAGATCGCGCTGGATATGTCCGGTGGCAGCCTGCATCGGCGTGGTTACCGGGAAGCCGGCGGGGAGGCTCCGCTCAAGGAAAACCTCGCCGCGGCCTTGCTCATGTTCGCCGACTGGCCAGGTCAACGGGCCCTGTTTGACCCGATGTGCGGCAGCGGCACCCTGCTCATTGAGGCGGCGTTGATGGCGGCTGACAGCGCGCCGGGTTTGCTGCGCGAGCGGTTTGGCCTGCAGGTCTGCCGTGATTTCGATGCGGGCTTGTGGCAGGGCCTGCTGGATGAAGCGCGGCAACGGCGTGAAAAGGGACTGGCCAGCCTCGGCCCGATTCGCGGGCATGATGCCGACAAGAAGGCGGTGCGCACGGCGAACGCGAATATCGAACGCGCCGGCCTGGGTGCCTGTATCCACGTCGAGACCCGGACGCTCGCCGAGACCGGTGCCCTGCCGGCGGCCCTGTGCGAGGCAGAGTCCGGCCTGCTCATCACCAATCCACCTTATGGCGAGCGTATCGGCAGCCAGGGCAGCCTGCGTGAACTGCATGCGGAGCTGGGACGTTTGTTGCGCACACAGTTACCCACGTGGCAGGCGGCCGTGTTTACCGGTAACCCGGATATGGTGCTCTACCAGGGGGGCATCGCACGGGAGGTGATCGACCTGTTCAACGGCCCGCTCGAGTGTCGCCTGTTCCTTTACGGGGCCGAGGCAGAACAGAACCACGAAGGTGCAGGCATGTTTGCCAACCGCCTGCGCAAGAACATGAAAAAGTTTAAACGCTGGGCCGGGCGCGAGGGCATCGACTGTTACCGCGTCTATGATGCCGACCTGCCGGAATATGCCCTGGCTATTGATCTCTATCATGGCGAACACCGCTTCGTTTACGTGCAGGAGTATGCCGCGCCAGCCACCATCGAGCCCCTGCTTGCTCTGCAACGTCTGCAGGCGGCCTTCTCGGTACTCGGCGAGGTACTGGAGGTGCCGGCCTCGCGCATCTGGTTCCGCCAGCGTCGTCGCCAGCAGGGCAGTGCGCAGTACACGCGCGTTTCTGACAGTCAGCGTTTCTACGAGGTACATGAGGGCCCGTGCCGCTTACTGGTGAACTTTAACGACTATCTCGATACCGGCCTGTTTCTTGATCACCGTATTACCCGCCGCATGCTTGGCGAACAGGCCGGGGGCAAGCGGTTTTTGAACCTGTTCTGTTACACCGCGACAGCGACCGTGCATGCGGCACGCGGTGGCGCCACTGAGACCTGTTCTGTCGATATGTCAAAGACCTATCTGGACTGGGCGCGGCGCAACTTCTTTCTGAACGACATGGCGAAGGACAAACACGAACTGGTGCGGGCCAACTGTGTCGAATGGCTGGAACACGCGGCAAAAGAAAAGCAGGGTCGCCGCTATGATTTGATCTTCATGGATCCGCCGACCTTTTCCAATTCAAAACGTATGGATATGTCATTTGACGTACAGCGCGATCACGTGCACCTGATCAAACTCGCCATGTCCATTCTCGCTAAAGACGGCGAACTGATTTTTTCCAACAATTTCAGGAAATTTCGCCTCGATGAAAAGGCCCTGGGTAATATGCTGCTGGAAGATATCTCCGCACGCACGATCCCTGAGGACTTTGCCCGCCGGAGCAATATCCATCACTGCTGGCGCATTCGCCATGCGGGTGGCTAGTCTTCCTGTGGTAAACTGGTTAAATGACAACCGCATTACATATCGAGGGTCTGAGCAAGACCTATAACAACGGCTTTGAAGCGCTCAAGGGCGTCAGTTTCGAGGTGCGCGAGGGGGATTTTTATGCCCTGCTCGGGTCGAATGGCGCGGGCAAGTCTACGACCATCGGCATCATCAGTTCGCTGATCAACAAGACTGCGGGCAAGGTCAGTATCTTCGGTATCGATATCGATGTCGACTTCCCCGAGGCCCGCACTCACCTCGGCCTGGTGCCGCAGGAATTCAATTTCAATGTCTTCGAACCGGTCGAGGAAATCCTCATAAACCAGGCCGGTTTCTATGGCATCCCGCGCAAGGTTGCGACGCAACGCGCCGAACATTATCTGCGCAAGCTGGGTTTGTGGGAGAAGCGCCGCAACATGGCGCGGAATCTCTCCGGGGGCATGAAGCGACGGCTCATGATCGCCCGCTCTCTCATGCACGAACCACGTTTACTGATTCTTGATGAGCCAACCGCCGGCGTCGATATCGAGATCCGCCATTCCATGTGGCAGTTCCTGCGCGAGATCAACGCTGCCGGGACGACGATTATTCTCACCACGCATTACCTGGAAGAGGCCGAAAGCCTGTGCCGCAATATCGGCATCATTGACCATGGCATCATCATTGAAGACACGAGCATGCGGCAGTTGCTCGGTCGCCTGCAGCGCGAGACGTTTGTCCTCGATCTCGGTGACACCCTGACCAGTCTGCCTGATCTGCAAGGCTGTGACCTGTATCTGCTTGATGACCATACGCTCGAGGTCATACTGCCGCGTGGCGAGGCCCTGAACGACGTCTTCGGTTACCTGACCGAGCACGGCATCGAGGTCTTGAGTATGCGTAACAAGGCCAACCGCCTGGAACAGCTGTTCATGGAGCTGGTTGAAAACAGCGATGCACGTCAGGAGGCCACATGACCGGTGCCGAGAAATATACTGCCTTTAGAACCATTGTCATCCGTGAGTTTTTGCGTTTCATCCGTATCTGGGTACAGACGGTCCTGCCACCGGCGATCACGACGGCCCTGTATTTTATTATCTTCGGCAACCTGATCGGCGCGCAGATCGGCGACATGGAAGGTTTCCGCTACATGGACTACATCGTGCCGGGCCTGATCATGATGGCGGTCATCACGAACTCCTATGCCAATGTGGTTTCATCTTTCTACGGTTCAAAGTTTCAGCACAATATCGAGGAACTGCTGGTGTCGCCAGTGCCGAACTACATAATCCTGCTCGGCTATGTTTCCGGCGGGGTTGCGCGTGGCACCGTGGTGGGCATCATCGTGACCATCGTCTCATCGTTCTTCAGTGATCTGCAATTATACAATATCTGGGTTCTGCTGAGTGTGTTTATACTGACCGCCGTGCTGTTTTCCCTGGCGGGCTTTATAAACGGCGCCTACGCACAGAGTTTTGATGACATCTCCATCATTCCCACCTTTGTGCTTACACCCCTGACCTATCTGGGCGGGATTTTTTATTCCATCAATATGCTGCCCGCGTTCTGGCAAACCGCCTCGCTGGCGAACCCGATCCTGTACATGGTCAATGCCTTCCGTTACGGTTTCCTCGGCGTCAGTGATATTAGCCTGGTGGTGTCATACGCTATCATTATCGGGTTTATTGTTATTCTGTATTTCTACAGCCTGAACCTGCTTAACAAGGGTCACGGCATCCGCACCTGATTAAACCGGAAGAATCTTATGCGACTTTTACATACCATGCTCCGCGTCGGTGACCTGCAGGGCTCCATAGACTTTTATACACAGATTCTCGGCATGGAGCTGTTGCGCCAGAAAGACTACCCGGAGGGCAGGTTCACCCTGGCGTTTGTCGGCTATGGCGATGAAAAGGACAATACCGTTATCGAACTGACGCATAACTGGGATACAGACAGTTATGACATGGGTACGGGCTTCGGCCATCTTGCGATCGAGGTCGATGATGTCTACCAGGCCACTGATACGATTCGCCAGCGCGGCGGCAGGATTCTGCGTGATGCCGGACCGATGAATGCTGGCACCACTATCATTGCCTTTGTCGAAGACCCGGATGGTTACCAGGTTGAGCTGATTGGTAAAAAGTGATTCCCTGTCCCATGGCCGTATTCAAGCCCGAAGATTATCGTAGATTAACCGGTGCCCGTGCCTGTATGGCCGGGCATAACCAGACCAAGAGAGAAAGCATATGAAAGCCAGAGCCGCTGTTGCATGGGAAGCGAAGAAGCCTCTCGAGATTGAAGAGGTTGACGTCATGCCCCCCCGGGAGGGCGAGGTACTGCTGAAAGTTATTGCCTCGGGGGTCTGTCATACCGATGCCTTTACGCTTTCCGGTGACGACCCGGAAGGTTCTTTCCCCTGCATTCTCGGTCATGAAGGTGGCTGTGAAGTGGTCGAGCTTGGGCCGGGGGTAAAAGACCTGCAAGTGGGTGACCATGTTATCCCCTTATACATTCCCGAGTGCGGGGAGTGTGAATACTGCAAATCACCAAAGACCAACCTTTGCCAGTCAATAGCATCAACCGTGTGGACCGGTTATATGCCGGATGGCACCCGGCGCTTTTCTAAAAACGGCGAGGATATTTTTCATTACATGGGCTGTTCGACTTTCTCCGAATATACCGTGGTGCCGGAAATCGCGTTGGCAAAGATCAACAAGGCCGCCCCGCTTGACAAGGTCTGTCTGCTTGGCTGTGGTGTTACCACGGGAATCGGCGCGGTGTTGAACACGGCCCGGGTCGAGGTAGGTTCAACAGTCGCGGTATTCGGCCTCGGTGGTATCGGCCTGTCCTGCGTACAGGGTGCGGTCATGGCGGGTGCCGGGCGCATTATCGGCATCGACATAAATCCGGACAAGTTTGCGTTTGCAAAACAACTGGGTGCGACCGACTTTGTTAACCCGGGTGAGATCGACGGTTCATTTGTAGAATATATGCAAGACACCTTTAACGGTGGCCCGGATTATTCATTTGAATGTATTGGCAATGTGCATGTCATGCGCGACGCACTCGAATGCACGCATATGGGCTGGGGTGTGTCTACGGTTATCGGGGTTGCCGGCGGCGGGCAGACTATCCAGACCCGGCCGTTCAACCTCGTGGTAGGGCGTACCTGGAAAGGTACTGCCTTCGGTGGCGTCAAGGGGCGGACAGAATTACCGGGTTATGTTGAGCGCTACATGGCCGGTGAGATTGAACTGGATAGCCTGGTGACGCACACCATGCCACTGGACGATATCAACCGGGCCTTTGACCTGATGCATAGTGGCGAAAGCATCCGCTCGGTGATTATTTTTTAAGGCAGGCTGTCATGACCATGCAGTGCATTGAAAGCATCAAGGAATTTGGTGGTTACCTGAATCGATACAGGCACGACTCGGCGGCTTGCCACTGTGAAATGACCTTTTCGGTATATTTGCCCCCGCAGGCAGAAACCGGCAGGGTGCCCGCCCTGTACTGGTTATCCGGCCTGACCTGCACGGATGAGAATGCGCGGGTCAAGGCCGGTGCCCAACGCTACGCCGCCGAACACGGGATCGCCCTGGTTTTTCCGGACACCAGTCCGCGCGGCGACGACGTTGCCGGTGTAGCCGAGCGTTACGATCTTGGTAAAGGTGCCGGCTTCTATGTGAACGCAACGCAGCCCCCCTGGGCCACGCATTACCAGATGTATACGTATGTCAGCGAGGAACTTCCCGCCCTGCTTGAAGCGAATCTGCCCCTGCTTCCGGGGGTTAAGTCTGTCTCCGGTCACTCCATGGGCGGGCACGGTGCCTTGATTTGCGCACTCAAAGACCCGGCTGGCTACAAATCTGTTTCCGCCTTTGCGCCAATTTGTCACCCCATGGAGAGTAGCTGGGGACAGGGCTGTTTTACTGCCTACCTCGGTGACGATACGCAGGCGTGGCAGGCCTATGATGCCACCTTCCTTGTGGAAGCGGGTGCAAGGGTTGCGGATATCCTCATCGACCAGGGCACGGAGGATGAGTTCTATGCCGGGAAACAACTGTTACCGGAAACCTTTCAGGCGGCGTGTGCCAGAGCCGGTCAGGCGGTAACGCTACGCATGCAGGATGGTTATGATCATAGCTATCATTTCATCGCCACATTTATCGGTGAACACATCGCTTATCATGCCAGGGCGTTAAAGGGTTCTTAAGGAAAACGTGCGACGAGGACCGGCGCCTGTTCAACGTGCAGGGTGAGGGTGTCTGATTTGAGTTGGTTCATGTCGGCCTGCAGGCTTTCGAGTTTCTCATTTGCGGCACTGAGCCTTGCCTGGCGTACAGCAAGGTAGATGAGGCCGCCTGGCATGATGGCGGCGACGACACCGGTTTGGGCGGTGATCCCGTTTTCTTCTATAAACTCTTCGATAATATGACTGCGAATGCTGATTAGTTGTTTGTTTTCAACAAGCGCATTGTTCAGTTCTTGCTGTGAGATTCGTGGTTCGGCAGTGAACAGACCATCAGCATTTTCTACTGTGTGTAACTCGAATAGCCCCTTGTGTTCGGCAGCTTGTGCAGATGTGCCAAAGGCCCAGAGAAAGCTCATCAGAAGTATGTGAAATAGTGCATGTGTTTTATGGGAACTCATACACACAAGTATTGCCGACTATGTCGAAATTGTTAGTCGTTGAAGTACCTGGATTTCAGAACTGCGGACCGGGTCACACTTTATTCACTGCATGGCTGTGTATTCAGTCCTCGAGTGCCGAGAGCAGAGAGGTGTCAGGATAGATCCCTTGTAGAACTTGTTGGCAATCGCGGGCAGCGACGTTGATGAGCTGTCGCTTGCTGGCCGGGCTGAGGCGCTTGAGGGCGTGTTCACGCTTACAGGCGCAGGCGCGCGAATCACTCGATTCAAAATAGACCAGGCGAACGGGCCGGCGTGCACGCGTATAACGAGCGCCACGAGGCCGGCTATTATGCTCGTCCACGCGGCGTAACAGGTCGGTGGTGACGCCTGTATACAGGCTGCGGTCGGCGCACTGCACGATATAGACATACCAACTGGATGATTCATTCATGGACGGGTGAATTAACGCGGTGAAGGATTGGCTGCAAAAGCCTGTTCCGGAGAGTCAGTATCCTGCTGCGAAGCTTCGAGAAAATCTTTGGCATAGCGGGTAAATACCTTCTGCTCAACAAAAACATCAAACAGGTCCGGATCGATGTGTTGGTCTTCTTTCATGCGCTCGAGGATGCCCAGGGCCTGTGCAACAGGCATCGCCTTTTTGTAGGGCCGGTCGGCGGCCGTCAGGGCCTCGAAAATATCCGCGATCCCCATAATACGTGCCTGCACCGACATGTCCTCGCGGCTCAGGCCACGCGGGTAGCCACGGCCATCCATGGTCTCGTGATGCCCACCGGCGATCTCCGGCACATTACGCAGGTGGGCCGGGAAGGGCAGTTTCTCCAGCATATTGATGGTGGCAACAATGTGGTGATTTATGATGTTGCGCTCTTCAGGAGTGAGGGTGCCTTTCTGAATGGTCAGGTTATAGAGCTCTTCCTCAGTGAGCAGGGGTTGCCGCTGGCCATGGTTATCCCGGTATTCGCGCCGGGCAATCTGCCTGACACGCTGCTGGTCTTCTTCGCGCATAAACTCGCTGCCGATATTACATTTTCCCAGGAACGTCAGTTCCTCGTCCAGTTCGGCCAGCAGGGTGGCGTGTTGTTGTTTCAGTTCATCGGCCTGTTGTGCATCATTGCACTCGGCGAGTTGCTTTAACAAAGTGATTTCGGCATCCCGCTTAATGATGGTGATGCGGTCTTCAACGAGCTGAATGCGATCAAAGATGGTTTCCAGCTTGGTGGCCTTGTCAACGACGTGCACGGGTGTCGTAATCTTGCCGCAATCGTGCATGAGGGCGGCGATCTTCAGTTCATACATTTCCTCTTCACTGAAGCGCAGATCCGCAAACGGTCCCTGCCCGGTATTATGCACGGCCTCGGCAAGCAGCATGGCGATCTCGGGTACCCGGCGGCAATGCCCGCCCGTATACGGGGATTTTTCATCGATGGCCGTGGCGATGACCTCGATAAAACGTTCCAGCAGGATACGCAGGTCCCGCAGCAGGTACTGGTTGCTCAAGGCCACGGCAGCCTGTGAGGCGAGGGACTCGGTCAGGTGCTGATCCTCGGCCGAGAACTCACGGGTGTCGCCGCTCTTCGGCTCAGTGGCATTGATAAGTTGCAGCACACCGATGATACGGTTTTCATGGTTTTTCATCGGTACCGTCAGAAACGACCGCGAATGGTAGCCCATCTTCTTATCGTATCGCCTGGTGCCAGAGAAATCGAAGCCCTCGGCCTTGTAGGCATCCTGGATATTGATGGTCTGGCCGGTCAGCGCGGCATGGGCCGCGACGGTTTGGCTATTCGCCTGGCCGGTATCGTCATAGAGCGGGACGGGCGCGAGCTGAATGCTTTGCCCGGTGCTCCCCCCCAGCGCGATGTTCAGTGAAGTATTGCGCAGGATCTCGAAACTGAGCTGGTCTTCATCATTGAGCAGGTAGAGGGTACCGGCATCGGCGGCGGTGAGATCCTGGGCCTCGATAAGAATCTTTTCCAGTAGTCGCGCCTTGTCCTTTTCGACCGACAGGGCAATGCCGATATCGATCAGTTTTTCCGTGCGCGAGATGGTGTTCGTTGCTGTGGCTGATTCGGGCATAGGCTGAGTGGCTGGCGGTTACCCTGTTTCCCAATTGGCCCCACGGCCAATTTAACGCTTAAACTATAGGAGAAAAGACAGAGGTCGTCTATACGCCAATGGTTGTAGGAAAATCAGGACCGACCAGGCCGGGCAACGAGTTTCTCTTCGATGTCGTTCCCGGGTGCGAATTCATCAGCATCCATGTTGGTATTCATCTTGCGTTATTTGTTGGCACAGCATTTTTTGTACTTCTTGCCACTGCCACAGGGGCAGGGGTCATTGCGGCCAACCTTTTCAGATTTTACCGGTTCCCCCTTGACCTGTTTGCCATCGACATAAAACCACTGACCATCCTCGAATACAAAGTCACTGATCTCGCGCATCTGGCCACGGTGCTTGTCATTGACAATGTAGTGGGCGATGAACTCGACCGTGCCGCTACTATCACCCTGTTGGCCCGCCGAGGTGTTCAGCACCTCGAGTCTGGTCCAGACCAGGCCATCATTATCGGCCTCGAATTTACGTGGCCGGGTCGAGGTGTGCCAGCTTTTGGAAAGATAGGCAAAATCGTCGCTTGCATAGGCACAAAAGCGGGACCGCATCAGGGCTTCCGCACTATTGGCATTGGCCACACCGGCGAGCAGGGCGCCGCAACAGTCTTCGTGTTTCTTGCCGCTACCGCATGGGCAGGGGGCCTGGGGATCAATGTTTTCAGTTGTCATGGGCGTGCATTATACATTCTCGGCAAAAAAAATCCGGATGTTCTAAAACGGTGCATTTGCCCGCACTTGTGCACTATTACGGTTCATGCGCCGAAGTAGTGCAGGGCATGAATCAAAGTAGTTCATTGAAATAATAGTAATAATCACAGCGGGTACAATTCTTGCAGTATGCCAGCAAAAAATCTGTTGGTAATGGAGTTCAAAATGGAAAACTTGCAGGCAGGCAGTGACGTACTGTTTATATTGTTGGGCGCGATCATGGTGCTGGCTATGCATGCCGGCTTCGCCTTTCTTGAGGTGGGTACGGTGCGTAAAAAGAACCAGGTCAATGCACTGGTCAAGATCATTACTGATTTTGCCATCTCGACCATCGCCTACTTTTTTATTGGCTACCTGGTTGCCTATGGCATCGGCTTCACCGCCGGTGCGCAGACCCTGGCGGAAAAGAACGGTTATGAACTGGTCAAGTTCTTCTTCCTGCTGACCTTCGCCGCCGCCATCCCGGCTATCATCTCGGGTGGCATCGCCGAGCGCGCCCGGTTCTACCCGCAGTTGATGGCGAGCTTCTTTATAGTTGGTCTCGTCTACCCCTTCTTTGAAGGCATGGTCTGGAACGGTAATCACGGCCTGCAGGCCTGGATCAATGCCCGCTTCGGTGCCGACTTCCATGACTTCGCCGGCTCCGTGGTCGTGCATGCCATGGGCGGCTGGATCGCGCTGGCCGCCGTGCTGCTGCTCGGTCCTCGCCGGGGCCGCTATACGAGGGACGGCAAGATATCTGCCCACCCGCCGTCAAGCATCCCGTTCCTCGCCCTCGGTGCCTGGGTGCTGACCGTTGGCTGGTTTGGCTTTAACGTCATGTCGGCACAGACTATCGAGGCCGTCAGCGGCCTGGTCGCCATAAACTCCCTCATGGCCATGGTCGGTGGCATCCTCGCCGCGCTGGTGGTTGGCAGGAATGACCCCGGCTTCGTCCACAACGGCCCGCTCGCCGGGCTGGTCGCCGTGTGTGCCGGTTCCGATGTCATGCATCCACTCGGCGCGCTGGCAACGGGCCTGGTCGCCGGTGGCCTGTTTGTCTGGACCTTCACCCTGACCCAGAACCGCTGGAAGATCGATGACGTCCTCGGTGTCTGGCCATTGCATGGCCTGTGCGGCGCCTGGGGTGGCCTGGCAGCCGGAATCTTCGGTCTCGAGGCCCTCGGTGGCATGGGGGGGGTGACCTTCATGTCCCAGCTGGTCGGCACCGCGATAGGTGTCGCAATTGCCTTCGCTGGTGGCTTTATCGTTTACGGTGTGATCAAGTCGGTGATGGGGATACGTCTCAGTGAAGAGGATGAGTTCCAGGGTGCGGATTTGAGTATTCACAAGATTTCGGCGGAGCCGGGATACGATAGTAGTGGTTCGTTGTGATTTTGTTTTTTCGTTTGTGATAAAAAAAGCGGCGATGCCGGGCTTTTTTTATTCTTTCCTTTCGGGTTCGTAGGTCGATGAAATGGTCTCCTCCCCCCTTTATAAACGGCGTCGCAATGCGCCATGATGGAGGTGATATCAACCA